>NZ_JABWRY020000024.1 GCF_014269205.2 Pseudomonas kermanshahensis | reverse complement strand
GTACCCGGCTCGTCAGTGACAGTGGTGCTGACCGGGGTCTTGTCCAGAACCAGGTTTTCAAACTTCCAGGCGTCAGCGCCGCTGACCGCCTGCAGGCTCTGCTCGACCGGTGGGTTAGCGCCGGTGTAGACGTTGTCCGGGGCAGTCACGGTAACCGAACCGGTGGTGCCGTTGGCCGGAACGGTGATCACCGTTTTGCCGTCACTCAGGGTGAAGTACAACGGCGCGTGGTTGTCGATCGGCA
>NZ_JABWRY020000023.1 GCF_014269205.2 Pseudomonas kermanshahensis | reverse complement strand
ACCCCTTCGGTCACCGAAGGCGGCGAGATCACTTACACCGTCACCCTGACCAATAAAGACGGCTTGCCGATCGATAACCACGCGCCGTTGTACTTCACCTTGAGTGACGGCAAAACGGTCATCACCGTACCAGCCAACGGCACCACCGGTTCGGTTACCGTGACCGCCCCGGACAACGTCTACACCGGCACTAACCCACCGGTCGAGCAGAGCCTGCAATCGGTCAGCGGCGCTGACGCTTGGAAGTTCGAGAACCTGGTTCTGGA
>NZ_JABWRY020000022.1 GCF_014269205.2 Pseudomonas kermanshahensis | reverse complement strand
TTGGAAATTCGAAAACCTGGTTCTGGACAAGACCCCGGTCAGCACCACTGTGACTGACGAGCCGGGTACCCCAGGCAACGAAGGCGATGTGGTCAAAGTCACCATCACCGCTGATCAAGTCTCGGTGGCGGAAAACGTCAAACCGACCTTCACCGTTCACATCAACACCGCGCTGGCTCACGACCTGGTCGTGACCCTGAGCAACAACGCTACCGTCACCATCAAAGCGGGCGAAACCAGCGCGCCATACACCCACGAAGCGCAAGGCGAT
>NZ_JABWRY020000021.1 GCF_014269205.2 Pseudomonas kermanshahensis | reverse complement strand
TCTGGTCGTGACCCTGAGCAACAACGCCACCGTCACTATCAAGGCCGGTGAAACCAGCGCCCCGTACACCCACGAAGCACAGGGTGACGACGTCTACAAAGACGCTGGCGAAATCAGCCTGGGTATCAAGTCGGCAGCAGACATCGATGGTCGTACCTTCGAAAACCTGCAGCTGGGCGACGCGGCGTCGATCAAAGTCACCGACACCACTGACGACGTCATCGCCAAGCTGACTGCTACCCCTTCGGTCACCGAAGGCGGCGAGATCACCTATACCGTCACCCTGACCAATAAAGACGGCTTGCCGATCGATAACCACGCG
>NZ_JABWRY020000020.1 GCF_014269205.2 Pseudomonas kermanshahensis | reverse complement strand
AACCTGGTGGTCAGCAAGCCTTCGGCCTCGGTGGACATCAAGGACACCTCGAACGAAGTCATCGCCAAGCTCACTGCAACCGAGTCGGTCACCGAAGGCGGTTCGATCGTCTACACCGTGACCCTGACCAGCAAGGATGGCCTGCCAGTCAACAACCACGGCGCCCTGACCTTCACGCTGAGCGACGGCAAAACCGTCATCACCGTGCCGGCCAACGGCACCGTCGGTACGGCCACCGTCGCTGCACCGGATAACGTCTACATCGGCCAGAGCTCGGTCAGCCAGACCCTGCAATCGGTAGGCGGCGCGGGCGCCAGCAAGTTCGAAAACCTGACCCTGGACAAGGTCCCGGCCACCACCACGGTCAA
>NZ_JABWRY020000019.1 GCF_014269205.2 Pseudomonas kermanshahensis | reverse complement strand
CTGGAAGTTTGAAAACCTGGTTCTGGACAAGACCCCGGTCAGCACCACTGTGACCGACGAGCCGGGTACCCCAGGCAACGAAGGCGATGTGGTCAAGGTCACCATCACGGCTGATCAGGTTTCGGTCGCCGAGAACGTGAAGCCGACCTTCACCGTTCACATCAACACCGCGCTGGCCCACGACCTGGTCGTGACGCTGAGCAACAACGCTACCGTCACCATCAAGGCTGGCGAAACCAGCGCGCCTTACACGCACGAAGCACAGGGCGATGACGTTTACAAAGACGCTGGCGAGATCTCGTTGGGCATCAAGTCCGCGGTCGATGTCGATGGTCGTGCCTTCGAAAACCTGCAGCTGGGTGACGCAGCGTCGGTCAAAGTGACTGACACTACT
>NZ_JABWRY020000018.1 GCF_014269205.2 Pseudomonas kermanshahensis | reverse complement strand
TCGTTGCCGGCACCCGGAGTACCCGAGCCAGGCTCATCGGTGACAGCAGTGCTGACCGGGGTCTTGTCCAGAACCAGGTTCTCGAACTTGCCGACATCAGCGCCATCTACCGAAGCGATCGATTTGATCACTGGATCGTTAGTACCGGTGTAGACGTTGTCCGGAGCAGTCACGGTGGTGAAGCCGGTAGTGCTGTTGGCCGGGACCGTGATGACGGTGGTGCCATCACTCAGGGTGAAGGTCAGCGCCGAATGTTTATCGATCGGCAGACCGTCCTTGTTGGTCAGCGTAATGGTGTAGGTGATCGCACCGCCTTCGGTAACCGAAGGCGTCGCGGTCAGCTTGGCCACCACGTCGTCGGTGGTGTCGGTGACTTTGACCGAGGCCGCATCGCCCAGCTGCAAGTTCTCGAA
>NZ_JABWRY020000017.1 GCF_014269205.2 Pseudomonas kermanshahensis | reverse complement strand
TGTCACTACCGCGACCCTGACTGCCAATCCGTCAGTCACCGAAGGTGGCGTGATCACCTACACCGTGACCCTGAGCAACCCTGCCCAGACGCCGGTAACCGTGACCCTGTCGAACGGCCAGACCATCACCGTTGAAGCGGGCAAGACCCAGGGCAGCGTTGATTTCCAGACCCCGGCCAACGACGTGTACAACAACGGCTCGACCGTTAGCACCACCATCACCGGTGCCACTGGCGGTAACTTCGAGCAGCTGACGCCGAACCCGACCCCGGCGCAGACCACGATCAATGATTCGGTAGACGTCACTACCGCGACCCTGACTGCCAATCCGTCGGTCACCGAAGGCGGCGTGATCACCTACACCGTGACCCTGAGCAACCCTGCCCAGACGCCGGTAACCGTGACCCTGTCGAACGGCCAGACCATCACCGTTGAAGCG
>NZ_JABWRY020000016.1 GCF_014269205.2 Pseudomonas kermanshahensis | reverse complement strand
TGCTGACGCCTGGAAGTTCGAAAACCTGGTTCTGGACAAGACCCCGGTCAGCACCACTGTCACTGACGAGCCAGGCACGCCGGGCAACGAAGGCGACGTGGTCAAGGTCACCATCACGGCTGACCAGGTTTCGGTTGCCGAGAACGTGAAGCCGACCTTCACCGTTCACATCAACACTGCCCTGGCTCACGATCTGGTCGTGACCCTGAGCAACAACGCTACCGTCACCATCAAGGCTGGCGAAACAAGCGCGCCTTATACCCACGAAGCGCAGGGCGACGACGTTTACAAAGACGCCGGCGAAATTTCCCTGGGTATCAAGTCTGCCGTCGATGTTGACGGCCGTGCCTTCGAGAACCTGCAGTTGGGCGACGCGGCATCGGTCAAAGTCACCGACACCACTGACGACGTCATCGCCAAACTGACCGCCACCCCTTCGGTCACCGAAGGCGGCGAGATCACTTACACCGTCACCCTGACCAACAAAGACGGTCTGCCGATCGACAACCACGCGCCGTTGTAT
>NZ_JABWRY020000015.1 GCF_014269205.2 Pseudomonas kermanshahensis | reverse complement strand
CGCCGCTTCGGTCAAAGTCACCGACACCACCGACGACGTGGTGGCCAAGCTGACCGCTACCCCTTCGGTTACCGAAGGTGGCGCGATCACCTACACCATCACCCTGACCAACAAAGATGGTCTGCCGATCGACAAACACTCGGCGTTGACCTTCACCCTGAGTGATGGCACCACCGTCATCACGGTCCCGGCCAATAGCACTACCGGTTTCACCACCGTGACTGCCCCGGACAACGTCTACGTCGGTACCAACGACCCAGTGATCAAATCGATCGCTTCGGTGGATGGCGCTGATGTTGGCAAGTTCGAGAACCTGGTTCTGGACAAAACGCCGGTCAGCACGGCCGTCACCGACGAGCCAGGCACGCCGGGTAACGAAGGTGATCTGGTCAAGGTGACCATCACCGCTGACCAGGTTTCGGTTGCTGAGAACGTGAAGCCGACCTTCACCGTTCATATCAACACCGCGCTGGCTCACGACCTGGTCGTGACGCTGAGCAACAACGCCACCGTCACCATCAAA
>NZ_JABWRY020000014.1 GCF_014269205.2 Pseudomonas kermanshahensis | reverse complement strand
GGCGCTGACCTTCACGTTGAGCGACGGCACCACCGTCATCACTGTGCCGGCCAACAGCACCACCGGCTTCACCACCGTGACTGCTCCGGACAACGTCTACGTCGGGACCAACGATCCAGTGATCAAATCGATCGCCACCGTTGATGGCGCGGATGTTGGCAAGTTCGAGAACTTGGTTCTGGACAAAACGCCGGTCAGCACCGCTGTCACCGACGAGCCAGGCACGCCGGGCAACGAAGGCGACTTGGTCAAAGTCACCATCACCGCTGACCAGGTTTCGGTGGCTGAAAACGTCAAACCGACCTTCACCGTTCACATCAACACCGCCCTGGCTCACGACTTGGTTGTGACCCTGAGCAACAACGCCACCGTCACTATCAAGGCCGGTGAAACCAGCGCGCCGTACACCCACGAAGCGCAGGGCGACGACGTCTACAAAGACGCTGGCGAAATCGAGTTGGGCGTGAAGTCGGCAGCAGACATCGATGGCCGTGCCTTCGAGAATCTGCAGCTGGGCGACGCGGCGTCGGTCAAAGTCACTGACACCACCGATGATGTCGTGGCCAAGCTGACTGCCACCCCTTCGGTTACCGAAGGTGGTGCAATCACTTACACCATCACCCTGACCAACAAAGACGGTCTGCCGATCGACAAGCATTC
>NZ_JABWRY020000013.1 GCF_014269205.2 Pseudomonas kermanshahensis | reverse complement strand
CTTGATAGTGACGGTGGCGTTGTTGCTCAAGGTCACGACCAGGTCGTGGGCCAGCGCGGTGTTGATGTGAACGGTGAAGGTCGGTTTGACGTTCTCAGCGACCGATACCTGGTCAGCCGTGATGGTGACTTTGACCAGATCACCTTCGTTGCCCGGCGTGCCTGGCTCGTCGGTGACGGCCGTGCTGACCGGCGTTTTGTCCAGAACCAGGTTCTCGAACTTGCCAACATCCGCGCCGTCGACGGTAGCGATCGATTTGATCACCGCATCGTTGGTACCGGTGTAGACGTTGTCCGGAGCAGTCACGGTGGTGAAACCAGTGGTGCTGTTGGCCGGAACTGTGATGACGGTGGTGCCGTCGCTCAACGTGAAGGTCAGCGCCGAGTGTTTATCAATTGGCAGACCATCTTTGTTGGTCAGGGTGATGGTGTAAGTGATCGCACCGCCTTCGGTAACCGAAGGCGTGGCAGTCAGCTTGGCCACCACGTCATCCGTGGTGTCGGTAACTTTGACCGATGCCGCGTCGCCCAGTTGCAGGTTTTCGAAGGCACGACCATCGACATCGACCGCGGACTTGATGCCCAACGAGATCTCGCCAGCGTCTTTGTAGACGTCGTCGCCTTGTGCGTCGTGGGTATACGGCTCGCTCGAAGTCTTGCCGGCCTCGATCACCACAACCGCGTTGTTGCTCAGCGTCACGACCAGGTCGTGGGCCAGCGCGGTGTTGATGTGG
>NZ_JABWRY020000012.1 GCF_014269205.2 Pseudomonas kermanshahensis | reverse complement strand
AGCACGACCGTCAACATCGACGGCGGATTTGATGCCCAGCTCGATTTCACCGGCGTCTTTGTAGACGTCATCGCCCTGCGCTTCGTGAGTGTACGGCGCGCTGGTTTCGCCAGCCTTGATGGTGACGGTAGCGTTGTTGCTCAAGGTCACGACCAGGTCGTGAGCCAGGGCAGTGTTGATGTGAACGGTGAAGGTCGGCTTCACGTTCTCGGCAACCGAAACCTGGTCAGCCGTGATGGTGACCTTGACCAGATCGCCTTCGTTGCCAGCGCCTGGAGTACCTGAGCCCGGCTCGTCGGTCACAGCAGTGCTGACCGGCGTTTTGTCCAGAACCAGGTTCTCGAACTTGCCGACATCGGTGCCATCAACCGAAGCGATCGATTTGATCACCGCGTCGTTGGTACCGACGTAAACGTTATCCGGAGCAGTCACGGTGGTGAAGCCGGTAGTGCTGTTGGCCGGGACCGTGATGACGGTGGTGCCGTCGCTCAAGGTGAAGGTCAGCGCCGAGTGCTTATCAATCGGCAAGCCATCTTTGTTGGTCAGGGTGATGGTGTAAGTGATTGCACCACCTTCGGTAACCGAAGGGGTAGCGGTCAGCTTGGCCACTACGTCATCCGTGGTGTCAGTCACTTTGACCGACGCCGCATCGCCCAACTGCAGGTTCTCGAAGGCACGGCCATCGATGTCTGCTGCCGACTTCACGCCCACCTCGATTTCACCGGCGTCTTTGTAGACGTCGTCGCCCTGCGCGTCGTGAGTGTACGGCGCGCTGGTTTCGCCGGCCTTGATGGTGACGGTGGCGTTGTTGCTCAGGGTCACGACCAGGTCGTGAGCCAGGGCAGTGTTGATGTGGACGGTGAACGTTGGTTTGACGTTCTCGGCGACCGAGATTTGGTCGGCGGTGATGGTGACTTTGACCACGTCGCCT
>NZ_JABWRY020000011.1 GCF_014269205.2 Pseudomonas kermanshahensis | reverse complement strand
CTGAGCAACAACGCTACCGTCACCATCAAGGCTGGCGAAACCAGCGCGCCGTACACCCACGAAGCACAGGGCGACGACGTTTACAAAGATGCCGGTGAAATCTCCCTGGGTATCAAGTCTGCGGTCGATGTCGATGGTCGTGCCTTCGAAAACCTGCAGCTGGGCGATGCGGCTTCGGTCAAGGTCACCGACACCACGGATGACGTGGTGGCCAAGCTGACTGCCACGCCTTCGGTTGCCGAAGGCGGTGCGATCACTTACACCATCACCCTGACCAACAAAGATGGCTTACCGATCGATAAGCACTCGGCGCTGACCTTCACGCTGAGTGATGGCACCACCGTCATTACCGTGCCGGCCAACAGCACCACCGGCTTCACCACCGTGACTGCTCCGGATAACGTCTACACCGGTACCAACGACCCAGTGATTAAATCGATCGCTTCGGTTGATGGCGCGGATGTCGGCAAGTTCGAAAACTTGGTTCTGGACAAAACCCCGGTCAGCACCGTTGTCACCGACGAACCAGGCACGCCGGGCAACGAAGGCGACGTGGTCAAGGTCACCATCACCGCCGACCAGGTTTCGGTTGCTGAGAACGTCAAACCGACCTTCACCGTCCACATCAATACCGCCCTGGCTCACGATCTGGTCGTGACCCTGAGCAACAACGCTACCGTCACCATCAAAGCCGGTGAAACCAGCGCGCCTTACACCCACGAAGCGCAGGGCGACGACGTCTACAAAGATGCCGGCGAAATCGAGCTGGGTATCAAGTCTGCCGTCGATGTTGACGGCCGTGCCTTCGAAAACCTGCAGCTGGGCGATGCCGCTTCGGTCAAAGTCACTGACACCACTGACGACGTCATTGCCAAACTGACCGCTACCCCTTCGGTCACCGAAGGCGGCGAGATCACTTACACCGTCACCCTGACCAACAAAGACGGTCTGCCGATCGACAACCACGCGCCGTTGTAC
>NZ_JABWRY020000010.1 GCF_014269205.2 Pseudomonas kermanshahensis | reverse complement strand
GGGCGACTTGGTCAAGGTGACCATCACGGCTGACCAGGTATCGGTCGCCGAGAACGTCAAACCAACGTTCACCGTCCACATCAACACCGCGCTGGCTCACGACCTGGTCGTGACGCTGAGCAACAACGCCACCGTCACCATCAAAGCCGGTGAAACCAGCGCGCCGTACACTCACGAAGCGCAGGGCGATGACGTCTACAAAGACGCCGGTGAAATCGAGCTGGGCGTGAAGTCGGCAGCAGACATCGATGGCCGTGCCTTCGAGAACCTGCAGCTGGGCGATGCAGCGTCGGTCAAAGTCACCGATACCACGGATGACGTGGTGGCCAAGCTGACTGCGACGCCTTCGGTGACCGAAGGTGGTGCAATCACCTACACCATCACCCTGACCAACAAAGACGGTCTGCCGATCGATAAACACTCGGCGCTGACCTTCACCTTGAGTGACGGCACCACCGTCATCACGGTTCCGGCCAACAGCACCAGCGGTTTCACCACCGTGACTGCCCCGGACAACGTCTACGTCGGTACCAACGACGCAGTGATCAAATCGATCGCTTCGGTTGATGGCGCCGATGTTGGCAAGTTCGAGAACCTGGTTCTGGACAAGACCCCGGTCAGCACCACTGTTACTGACGAGCCAGGCTCGGGTACTCCAGGCGCTGGCAACGAAGGCGATCTGGTCAAGGTCACCATCACGGCCGATCAGGTTTCGGTGGCTGAAAACGTCAAACCGACCTTCACCGTCCACATCAACACCGCCCTGGCTCACGACCTGGTCGTGACCTTGAGCAACAACGCCACCGTCACCATCAAAGCGGGTGAAACCAGCGCGCCGTACACCCACGAAGCGCAGGGCGACGACGTCTACAAAGACGCCGGCGAAATCGAGTTGGGCGTGAAGTCGGCAGCAGACATCGACGGCCGTGCCTTCGAAAACCTGCAGCTGGGCGACGCCGCTTCGGTCAAAGTGACTGACACCACGGATGACGTGGTGGCCAAGCTGACCGCTACGCCTTCGGTCACCGAAGGCGGTGCGATCACCTACACCATCACCCTGACCAACAAAGACGGTCTGCCGATCGACAAGCACTCGGCACTGACCTTCACCCTGAGCGACGGCACCACCGTCATTACCGTGCCGGCCAATAGCACCACCGGTTTCACCACCGTGACTGCCCCGGACAACGTCTACACCGGTATCAACGATCCAGTGATCAAGTCGATCGCTTCGGTCGATGGCGCGGATGTCGGTAAGTTCGAAAACCTGGTTCTGGACAAGACCCCGGTCAGCACCGCTGTGAC
>NZ_JABWRY020000009.1 GCF_014269205.2 Pseudomonas kermanshahensis | reverse complement strand
TTTTGAACTTAGGAACCCGGTTGCATCTATGTATCAGGCCTATTCGAGGAAGCTTTTTGCTTCTGGCCAACATCGTGGTGAGCTCGCAGCGTGCCGTTTACATTGAGGCCATTCATCAGGCCTGTAGGAGCAGAGGCATCTGTCTGCGACGGTCTTACCAGGGGTCAATGTTCACTAGCAGGGGTTGGAGCGCTCGGCGCCCCGGTGGCATTGCTCGGTTGATCAGAGGCTCATAGCAGCCTCCGAGTTGCTGTTCGGTTTGCGCTGATATACCTGATCGCTCTGCAACAAGGCCCAGATAATGCGCAGATTTCGATTAGCCAGTCTGATCGCCGCCTCCTTGCGTCCAAGGCGGGATAGCCAGCGTAAAAGGCGGTGATCGTCTGGCTGATCGGAATCAGGCCTTAGCTGACTCAAGACAGCATGCGCCCCCTGGATCATCAGGCTGCGTATGTAGCCATCACCTCGCTTGCTCATCCTGCCCAGCCTGATTTTGTTTCCGCTGCTGTGCTGGTCGGGCACGATACCGAAGAAGGCGGCATACATTCGGCCACTGGCGAAGCGGCTAGGCTCGGTCTGTTTCGCCACGATCGCCGTGGCAATGATTGGGCCCACGCCACGAATGGTGATCAACCGCTGTGCGACCTTATCTTCCTGGGCTGTCGCTTCAAGCCGCCTACTCAGCGTCGCAATGCGTTCACCCAGAGAGAGCCAGTCAGTCAGCAGCTCATCGAGCAACTCGCGCAACAAGTCGGGCAGAGGTAAAGAGGCATCTTCAAGAGCCCGTGGCACATGCGAATTGATCGCCGCATCGCCTTGAGGCATGGAGACGCCATGCTCTAGCAGCAGGCCACGTATCTGATTACCCAGCGCTGTATGCCGCTTGATGTTGCCGCGCCGGACACGGTGCAGCGCTTGAATAGCCAGTGCTGTAGTGCTCTTGATCGGGATTGAGGCAATACTGGTATCGCGACCGGCACGCAAAATGGCATGGGCGTCGTTACGGTCATTCTTCGCGCCGCTGCGGTGTTCGGCAACGCGTTGCGCAGGCAGGATCCGAACCGGATTACCCTTGGCCTGCAGTAGTCTGGCCCAGGCTTGAGCACCAGGACCGCACTCCATTAAGACAGTCACCGTCACTGGCAGCTTGATTAGAAAATCATGGAAATTTTGACGGGATTTGATGCGATTTTCGTAGATCACCCGACCGGTAGCATCCTCGCCTGCTAACTGGAAGACCTGTTTGGCCAGGTCTACGCAGAGGGTTGTGCAAAGCTCCACATCAGTGGAAGACAGGGGATCGTGCTTCGAACTATGCTTCTTCATGGTCTCGCCCTCGCTGCCGTTGGCTTCTTTGAACGCCACCGTGGCACTGTGATGCCTCGGCGGGGGCGAGTCCATCGATTAC
>NZ_JABWRY020000008.1 GCF_014269205.2 Pseudomonas kermanshahensis | reverse complement strand
TGCCGCCTCGGTCAAAGTCACCGACACCACCGACGATGTCGTGGCCAAGCTGACTGCCACTCCTTCGGTTACCGAAGGTGGTGCGATCACCTACACCATCACCCTGACCAACAAAGATGGCTTGCCGATTGATAAGCACTCGGCGCTGACCTTCACGCTCAGCGACGGCACCACCGTCATCACCGTGCCAGCCAACAGCACCACCGGCTTCACCACCGTGACAGCTCCGGACAACGTCTACACCGGTACCAACGACCCAGTGATCAAATCGATCGCTTCGGTGGATGGCGCTGATGTTGGCAAGTTCGAGAACTTGGTTCTGGACAAGACGCCAGTCAGCACTGCTGTGACCGACGAGCCAGGCACTCCGGGCAACGAAGGCGACTTGGTCAAAGTCACCATCACCGCTGACCAGGCTTCGGTGGCTGAAAACGTCAAACCGACCTTCACCGTTCACATCAACACTGCCCTGGCTCACGACCTGGTCGTGACCCTGAGCAACAACGCTACCGTCACCATCAAGGCTGGCGAAACCAGCGCGCCGTATACTCACGACGCGCAGGGCGATGATGTCTACAAAGACGCTGGCGAAATCAGCCTGGGTATCAAGTCGGCAGCAGATATCGATGGCCGTGCCTTCGAAAACCTGCAGCTGGGTGACGCGGCGTCGGTCAAAGTGACTGACACCACCGACGACGTGGTGGCCAAACTGACTGCCACCCCTTCGGTTACCGAAGGTGGTGCAATCACCTACACCATCACCCTGACCAACAAAGATGGCTTGCCGATTGATAAGCACTCGGCGCTGACCTTCGCGCTCAGCGACGGCACCACCGTCATCACCGTGCCAGCCAACAGCACCACCGGCTTCACCACCGTGACTGCTCCGGACAACGTCTACACCGGTACCAACGACCCAGTGATCAAATCGATCGCTTCGGTGGATGGCGCTGATGTTGGCAAGTTCGAGAACTTGGTTCTGGACAAAACTCCGGTCAGCACTGCTGTCACTGACGAACCAGGTACGCCGGGCAACGAAGGTGATCTGGTCAAAGTCACCATCACCGCTGACCAGGTTTCGGTTGCTGAGAACGTGAAGCCGACCTTCACCGTTCACATCAATACTGTCCTGGCTCACGACTTGGTTGTGACGCTGAGCAACAATGCGGTTGTGACCATCAAGGCCGGTGAAACCAGCGCGCCGTACACTCACGACGCGCAAGGCGATGACGTCTATAAAGACGCCGGCGAAATCGAGCTGGGTATCAAGTCCGCCGTCGATGTTGACGGCCGTGCCTTCGAAAACCTGCAACTGGGCGATGCGGCGTCGGTCAAAGTGACTGACACCACGGATGACGTGGTGGCCAAGCTGACCGCTACCCCTTCGGTCACCGAAGGCGGTGCGATCACCTACACCATTACGCTGACCAACAAAGATGGCTTGCCGATTGATAAACATTC
>NZ_JABWRY020000007.1 GCF_014269205.2 Pseudomonas kermanshahensis | reverse complement strand
GGCGGTCAGCTTGGCGATGACGTCGTCAGTGGTATCGGTCACTTTGACCGATGCCGCGTCGCCCAGCTGCAGGTTCTCGAAGGCACGGCCGTCAACATCGACCGCGGACTTGATACCCAGGGAGATTTCGCCAGCGTCTTTGTAAACGTCGTCGCCCTGTGCTTCGTGGGTGTACGGCGCGCTGGTTTCACCCGCTTTGATAGTGACCTGAGCGTTGTTACTCAGGGTCACAACCAGGTCGTGGGTCAGAGCGGTGTTGATGTGGACGGTGAACGTCGGCTTGACGTTCTCAGCAACCGAAACCTGGTCAGCGGTAATGGTGACCTGCACCAAGTCGCCCTGGTTACCGGTACCTGGAGTACCCGAACCCGGTTCGTCCGTCACAGAAGTGGTGACAGTTTCACCACCCAGAGCCAGCTTCTCGAAGCTGTCTGCCCCCGAAACCGACTCAAGCTTGTTGGCAATAGCGGCCTGGCCGCCGACGTACACGTCATCGTTAACCGTGATGGTCGCGGTACCAGAGGCACTGTCAGCCGGAATCGTAACTTTTGTGCCGTCGGTCAGGGTGAAGGTCAGTGCCCCGTGCTGAGTGACCGAAAGCCCCTGCGCGTTGGTCAGCGTGACGGTGTAGGTCACCTGGCCGCCTTCCGCCACAGTCGCCTTGTCGACAGTCAAGGTTGCAACGACTTCGCTGATGGTGTCCGAAATCTCGACGGTAGCGGGACCACCGATGGCCAGATGCTCGAAGGTTGCACCCGAAACAGTGGCATCGGTGACGCTCAGTGTCACGGAGCCCGCGTCCTTGATGACGTCATCGCCCTGAGCCGGGGTCTTGTACTCGACTTCGGTCTTGCCGGCCTCGATGGTGACGGTTTCGCCATTCGACAGGGTCACGGTCAGCGGACGGTCCAGCGCCTGGCTCACTTTGATCGTGAAGGATGGCTGCTGGTCTTCAGTGACATTACCGTTACTGACGATGCTTACGGTGACGGTATCGACAGTGTCATTGATTACAGTGGACGCTGGGGTTGAGTTCGGCGTGAGTTGCTCGAAGTTACCGCCAGTAGCGTCCTTGATCGTGACAGTTACGGTCGAGCCGTTGTTGTAGACGTCATTGGCCGGGGTCTGGAAATCAACGCTGCCCTGGGTTTTGCCCGCTTCGACGGTGATGGTCTGGCCGTTCGACAGGGTCACAGTCACCGGCGTCTGGGCAGGGTTGCTCAGGGTCACGGTGTAGGTGATTACGCCGCCTTCGGTGACCGACGGGTTGGCAGTCAGGGTCGCGGTAGTGACATCAACCGAATCATTGATCGTGGTTTGAGCCGGGGTCGGGTTCGGCGTCAGTTGCTCGAAGTTACCGCCAGCGGCACCGGTGATGGAGGTGCTGACGGTCGAGCCGTTGTTGTAGACGTCGTTGGCCGGGGTCTGGAAGTCAACGCTGCCTTGAGTCTTGCCGGCTTCGACGGTGATGGTCTGGCCGTTCGACAGGGTCACGGTTACCGGCGTCTGGGCAGGGTTGCTCAGGGTCACGGTGTAGGTGATTACGCCGCCTTCGGTGACCGACGGGTTGGCAGTCAGGGTCGCGGTAGTGACATCAACCGAATCATTGATCGTGGTCTGC
>NZ_JABWRY020000006.1 GCF_014269205.2 Pseudomonas kermanshahensis | reverse complement strand
TGCGCTGACCTTCACCCTAAGCGATGGCACCACCGTCATTACTGTGCCGGCCAACAGCACCACTGGTTTCACCACCGTGACTGCCCCGGACAACGTCTACACCGGTATCAACGATCCAGTGATCAAATCGATCGCTTCGGTTGATGGCGCGGATGTCGGCAAGTTCGAGAACCTGGTTCTGGATAAAACGCCGGTCAGCACTGCTGTCACTGACGAACCAGGCTCGGGTACTCCAGGCGCTGGCAACGAAGGCGACTTGGTCAAAGTCACCATCACCGCCGATCAGGTTTCGGTCGCTGAAAACGTGAAGCCGACCTTCACCGTTCACATCAACACCGCGCTGGCTCACGACCTGGTCGTGACACTGAGCAACAACGCCACCGTTACTATCAAGGCTGGCGAAACCAGCGCGCCGTACACCCACGAAGCGCAGGGCGACGACGTCTACAAAGACGCCGGTGAAATCGAGTTGGGCGTGAAGTCGGCAGCGGACATCGATGGCCGTGCCTTCGAAAACCTGCAGCTGGGTGACGCAGCGTCGGTCAAAGTGACTGACACCACCGACGACGTGGTGGCCAAGCTGACCGCTACGCCTTCGGTCACCGAAGGCGGTGCGATCACCTACACCATCACCCTGACCAACAAAGACGGTCTGCCGATCGACAAGCATTCGGCGCTGACCTTCACGCTGAGCGACGGCACTACCGTCATCACCGTGCCGGCCAACAGCACCAGCGGTTTCACCACCGTGACTGCTCCGGACAACGTCTACGTCGGTACCAACGACGCGGTGATCAAATCGATCGCCACCGTCGATGGCGCTGATGTCGGTAAGTTCGAAAACCTGGTCCTGGACAAGACGCCGGTCAGTACTGCTGTCACTGACGAGCCTGGCTCGGGTACTCCAGGCGCTGGCAACGAAGGCGATCTGGTCAAGGTCACCATCACCGCCGATCAGGTTTCGGTTGCTGAGAACGTGAAGCCGACCTTCACCGTTCATATCAACACCGCGCTGGCTCACGACCTGGTCGTGACCTTGAGCAACAACGCTACCGTCACCATCAAAGCTGGCGAAACCAGCGCGCCGTACACTCACGACGCGCAGGGCGACGACGTCTACAAAGACGCCGGTGAAATCGAGCTGGGCGTGAAGTCGGCAGCAGACATCGATGGCCGTGCCTTTGAAAACCTGCAGCTGGGCGATGCCGCTTCGGTCAAAGTGACCGATACCACTGACGATGTCATCGCCAAGCTGACCGCCACCCCTTCGGTCACCGAAGGCGGCGAGATCACTTACACCGTCACCCTGACCAACAAAGACGGCCTGCCGATCGACAACCATGCGCCGTTGTATTTCACCCTGAGTGACGGCAAAACGGTCATCACCGTGCCAGCCAATAGCACCACCGGTTTCACCACCGTGGCTGCCCCGGACAACGTCTACGTTGGTACCAATGACGCGGTGGTCAAGTCGATCGCCAATGTCAGCGGCGCAGACGCCTGGAAGTTCGAGAACCTGGTTCTGGACAAGACCCCAGTCAGCACCACCGTAACCGACGAGCCGGGCTCGGGTACTCCAGGCACCGGCAACGAAGGCGACGTGGTCAAAGTCACCATCACCGCCGACCAAATCTCGGTCGCCGAGAACGTCAAACCGACCTTCACTGTCCACATCAACACTGCCTTGGCTCACGACTTGGTCGTGACCCTGAGCAACAACGCGGTTGTGGTGATCGAGGCCGGCAAGACTTCGAGCGAGCCGTATACCCACGACGCACAAGGCGACGACGTCTACAAAGACGCCGGTGAAATCGAGCTGGGCATCAAATCCGCCGTCGATGTTGACGGTCGTGCCTTCGAGAACCTGCAGCTGGGTGATGCCGCGTCGGTCAAAGTCACTGACACCACTGACGACGTGGTGGCCAAGCTGTCCGCGACCCCTTCGGTCTCCGAAGGTGGTGAAATCACTTACACCATCACCTTGACCAACAAAGATGGTCTGCCGATCGATAACCACGCGCCGTTGTACTTCACCCTGAGTGACGGCAAAACGGTCATTACCGTCGCGGCCAATAGCACCACCGGCTTCGCTACCGTCACCGCGCCGGACAACGTCTACGTTGGTACCAACGACGCGGTGGTCAAGTCGATTGCCAATGTCAGCGGCGCAGACGCCTGGAAGTTCGAAAACCTGGTTCTGGACAAGACCCCAGTCAGCACCACCGTGACCGACGAGCCGGGCTCGGGTACTCCAGGCACCGGCAACGAAGGCGATCTGGTCAAGGTCACCATCACGGCTGATCAGGTTTCGGTTGCCGAGAACGTCAAACCAACGTTCACCGTTCACATCAACACCGCCCTGGCTCACGACTTGGTCGTGACCTTGAGCAATAACGCTACCGTTACCATCAAGGCCGGCGAAACCAGCGCGCCGTACACTCACGACGCGCAGGGCGACGACGTCTACAAAGACGCTGGCGAAATCGAGTTGGGCGTGAAGTCGGCAGCAGACATCGATGGCCGTGCC
>NZ_JABWRY020000005.1 GCF_014269205.2 Pseudomonas kermanshahensis | reverse complement strand
TCGTTGGACTTGGCCAGGATCAGGCCGCCACGTGGGCCGCGCAGGGTCTTGTGGGTGGTGGTGGTGACCACGTCAGCGAACGGGATCGGGTTGGGGTACAGGCCAGCGGCAACCAGGCCGGCAACGTGGGCCATGTCGACGAACAACAGCGCACCGACCTTGTCGGCGATGGCGCGGAAGCGTGGGAAGTCCAGGGTCTTGGAGTAGGCCGAGAAGCCGGCGACGATCATTTTCGGCTTGTGCTCGACCGCCAGGCGCTCGACTTCGTCGTAGTCGATCAGGCCGGTCTTGGTGTCGATGCCGTATTGAACCGCGTTGTACAGCTTGCCCGAGGACGACACTTTAGCGCCGTGGGTCAGGTGGCCGCCGTGGGCCAGGCTCATGCCCAGGATGGTGTCACCGGCCTGCAGCAGGGCCAGGTACACCGCGCCGTTGGCGGAAGAGCCGGAGTGCGGCTGGACGTTGGCGTAGTCAGCACCGAACAGCTGCTTGGCGCGCTCGATGGCCAGTGCCTCGACCTTGTCCACGTGCTCGCAGCCACCGTAGTAGCGCTTGCCTGGGTAGCCTTCGGCGTATTTGTTGGTCAGGCCGCTGCCTTGGGCCTGCATGACGCGCTTGCTGGTGTAGTTCTCCGAGGCGATCAGCTCGATGTGATCTTCCTGGCGCTGTTCTTCGGCATTCATCGCCGCCAGCAGTGCGTCGTCGTAACCCTGGATCTGGTCTTGCTTGCTGAACATCTTGTTGTCTCCCGGCAGCGATCATTTCTTGTCTGTAGAGCACTGTGGCCCTTTGTGGCGATGGTATGACTGGCCGGGGTGGGTCAGATGCCTGCGCACGCCTTGCAATGGCGCGTTTACGACATTCGCTTTTGTGTTGTGCATGCCGGCCTCTTCGCGGGGCAAGCCCGCTCCCACAATGGCCGCGTACGCAGGGCCATTGTGGGAGCGGGGTTTACCCGCGAAGAGGCCCGTTCAGACAACCCTGAAATCAGCTTATGTCTGGGTTGTATAGGCAACTGCTGAATCGATGGTTTAGAGTGCTGTTCTGCGTCGTTCACAGGACCGTGTCATGACAGATAAGAGCCAACAATTCGCCAGCGACAACTATTCCGGCATCTGCCCCGAAGCCTGGGCCGCCATGGCCAAGGCCAACATGGGCCACGAACGCGCCTATGGCGATGACCAGTGGACCGAGCGCGCCGCCGAGTACTTCCGCAACTTGTTCGAAACCGACTGCGAAGTGTTTTTCGCCTTCAACGGCACTGCAGCCAACTCCCTGGCCCTGGCCTCGCTGTGCCAGAGCTACCACAGCGTTATCTGCTCCGAGACCGCCCACGTCGAAACCGACGAATGCGGCGCGCCGGAGTTTTTCTCCAACGGTTCCAAGCTGCTCACCGCGCCCAGCGTCAACGGCAAGCTGACGCCTGAGTCGATCCGAGAAGTGGCGTTGAAGCGCCAGGACATCCACTATCCCAAGCCACGTGTGGTAACACTCACCCAGGCCACCGAAGTGGGCACCGTGTACCGCCCCGACGAGCTCAAGGCGATCAGCGCCACCTGCAAGGAACTGGGCCTTAACCTGCACATGGACGGCGCACGCTTCACCAATGCCTGCGCGTTCCTCGGTTGCAGCCCGGCAGAGCTGACCTGGAAGGCCGGCGTCGATGTGCTGTGTTTTGGCGGCACCAAGAACGGCATGGCGGTGGGCGAGGCGATCCTGTTCTTCAATCGCCAGCTGGCCGAAGACTTCGACTACCGCTGCAAGCAGGCCGGGCAGTTGGCGTCGAAGATGCGCTTCTTGTCTGCGCCCTGGGTCGGGCTGTTGGAAGATGGCGCCTGGCTGCGCCACGGCACGCACGCCAACCACTGCGCGCAGCTGCTGGCATCGCTGGTGAGCGACCTGCCAGGGGTGGAGCTGATGTTCCCGGTGGAGGCCAACGGGGTGTTTCTGCAGATGCCAGAGCACGCGATTGAAGCGCTGCGGGGCAAGGGCTGGCGGTTCTATACCTTTATTGGCAGTGGCGGGGCGCGGTTCATGTGCTCCTGGGATACTGAAGAAGACCGGGTGCGTGAGCTGGCGGCGGATATCCGCGCGATCATCACTGCCTGATAGATCGCATTCGCGGGGCAAGCCCGCTCCCATAGGTCCTGCACAGTTTCAGCATCTGTGAGGACCCTGTGGGAGCGGGCTTGCCCCGCGAATGCGATGGCAGCAGCTCCAACCCTCTAAAGCTTGAACCCCCCCATCTGCCGCGCCAGATCATCAGCCAACCCACGCAACGCCTGGCACTCCGCCCGGCACCCCTGCACCTCCGCCGCTGTCTCCCTGGCCAGGTCGGAAATCCCCTGTACCGTCCGGTTGATCTCCTCCGTCACCGCTGACTGCTCTTCAGTCGCTGTCGCCACCTGATGGTTCATGTCGCTGATGTGCTCGACCTTGTCGGTAATCGCCCCCAGCGAGGCACCGGTACGTTGGCTCGACTCAACGCCGCTGCCCGTCGCCTGCTGCCCTGCCTGCATCGACGTCACCGCCGAGCCTGCGCCCTGCTTCAAGCGCTGGATCATCTGCTGCACTTCATCGGTAGACAGCTGCGTACGCCGCGCCAGGGTACGCACCTCATCGGCGACCACGGCAAAACCACGCCCCATCTCCCCTGCCCGCGCCGCCTCGATGGCAGCGTTCAGCGCCAAGAGGTTGGTTTGTTCGGAAATACTGCGGATCACCGCCAATACTTCATCGATCGAGGCGACTTCGTCGGCCAACTGTGCGACCGCATCCGCCGCCTTGCCGATGTCGCCGGACATGCCTTCAATACCCTGGATCGAGCGCCGCACCACGTCACGCGCCTGTAAAGCTTCGTCGCGCGCCGATTGTGACGCTTCAGCGGCATTGCCAGCATTGCGGGCGATGTCCTGCACGGTCAGGCCCATCTCATGCACGGCGGTGGCGACCATTTCGGTCATTTCCTGCTGGCGACCGGAGCGCTCGGCCGTGTTGTCCACCACCTGGGTCACCTGCTCGACGGCCAGGTGCAAGCGTTCAGTCGTGCGCAGCACCTCGCCGATCAACCCGCGCTGGCTGTCGAGGAAGCGGTTGAAGCCTCGGGCCAAGTCACCCAGTTCGTCTTGGCGCGAATCATCCAGGCGGTGGCTAAGGTCTCCCGCGCCGCTGCCGATCTGCACCAGTGCGGCCGTGACGCGGCGGATCGGCCGTACCAAGCCGCGCGCCAGCAACACCACCAGCAGCAACGACAACAGCGCCACGCCGCCACCGATCAAGGTGGTAAGCCAGACTGCCTGATGCATCTGTGCGTAGATCTCGGCCTCAGGCACTTCGGCGACCAAGGTCCAGTTCAGGTCGCGCAGAGGCAAGCCTAATGCCAGGTAGCCTTCGCCATCACGCTGGAAGCGGCTGGTACGCAGGCCCTGGTCGCCACTCATCACCGCTTTCGCGGCCTGTGCGTCAAGCTGGTCGACAAGCTGGCGCTTGCCGCTGAAGGCGCTGTCCGGGTGCACCTGGATCAGCCCATCGTTGCGTACCAAAAATACCTTGCCGTGCTCGCCAAAGCTGAAATCGTGGATCAGCTTCGACAACTCGGTCATGCGCAAGCCCATACCCGCCACGCCAACCAGCTTGCCGTCTTTTTCCACGCGATAGTCGATGAACAGCGCCAACTCGCCCGTGGCACCGTCAATGTCGATGTTGATCAGGCGCTCGGCGCCGCTGTCGATGTAGCCGTAGAACCACGTGTCCTTCGGGTTGGCCCGGCTGAGTGTGCGGTCCAGCCCCTTCTCGTTGTAGTAGTGGCCGGTTTCGGTGGAGGCGAACAGCGTGGTAAAGGCTTTGTTGCGCTGCTTGGCAGCCTCAAGGTATTCGATAAAGCGTGAGGTTTGAGCGGGGTCTTCGCCCTCGGCAAGCCAATCGCGCAGCAGGGTATTGCCGGCTATGTCGGCGGCCGCCACCAGCGGCTGGCCGAGCATGCGCTCGATATCGTTGCGGATTGCCTCGACACTGGCTGGCAGCGCGGTGTCGACCAGGTAGCGTTCGGTGAGGCGGTTGAGCGCCACCGTGAAAATGATCACCACCACCAGGATGCTCGCCAGCAGGGCTGCGCCCATGCTTGCGATCAATTGCCACTGGATACTTTGCCGCCAGATACGCATGCCCGTGCTCCCCGCCAATTATTGTTTTGGGGGAAGTGTATACACTCACGTATCCAGTTATTCCAGTGATCTGGGACATTGTAGGAGCAGCCTTGTGCTGCGAAGAGGCCGGTGACAGCAGCGGAAATCACTGCGTTTTCACCGGCCTCTTCGCAGCACAAGGCTGCTCCTACAAGGGATCGCGGAGTGCTTTATTGTTCGGCGATAGTCCGAACGATCGCGTCCACCGTGGCGTCGATCTGCGCCTGGGTACGCGCCAGCGTCTGCTGATGCTCTTTTTGCAGCTCAACCTGCTTGGAACACAGGTTCAGGGCCGCCAGCACCAGCAGCTTGTCACCGATCAGGGTCGGGTAGGAACGCTTGGTCTCGGCCAGGGCGGTGTTCAGCATCCGCACCGCCTGCGCCAGGGTTTCTTCCTGGCCTTCGGGCGCCTTGATCGAATAGTCGCTGCCGAGGATCGACACGACATTGACCGGCTGCGCTTGCAGGCTCATGCGTTGACGACACCCGCATTGGCGCGGTCAACCAGCGCCTGAATGCGCGCGGCGGTGGCGCCGTTCTTCTCTTCCTGCTCCATCAGCGACAGCTGCAGGGTCTCGTTTTCTTCCTTGGCCTGGGCCAGTTGCTGACCCAGGGTAGTGTTCTGCTCGGTGAGTTGAGCGTTTTTCTGCATCAGGTCGCTGACCAGTTGCTCGATTTGATTCAGGGAGGCTTCCAGCATGGGGTCTATCTCAGGTTGTTGCAAAGGCCGCACACGATAAAGAAAAGCGTGAGTCCTCGCCATTAAATATCGGATTCTTAAGGTTTCTAACCCGCAGATTGACAGGGTAAGCGCCTGCTTGTTCCGACTTGGATCAACCGCCGGTCAGGAAAAGGTTAGCGCGCTCACAATTTTCACCGGTCTCGCTCAAGACTGACCAGTCACGACCGATAGCCAGGCAAGTCATATTTCGTCGCCCTCCCCTGCGACCTCTTTCCCTTGCCTGGATTACGCCCCTCATGTCCCTACGCAACATGAATATCGCCCCGCGCGCGCTGCTCGGCTTCGCGCTGATCGGCCTGTTGATGCTCGGCCTCGGCATCTTCTCGCTGATGCAGATGGGCAACATCCGCCAGGCCGGCGTTGCCATCGAAAGCATCAGCGTGCCCAGCATCAAGACGCTGGACGAACTTACTGCGCTGAACCTGCGCATGCGCACCCTTTCCTATCGCCTGCTGCTCAACCGCGACCCAGAGACGCAGCGCGACACCCTCAACCTGCTGGACCAACGCAACACCCAGATCGACCAAGCGCGCCGTGCCTACGAGCCCATGATCGGCGCACGCGACGAGCAAGCGGCTTACGATCAATACAGCCAACTGCTCAATCAGTACCGCCAGCTGGAGGCGCGCATGCGTAGCCTGAGCCAGGCAGGCCGCACCGACGAATTGCGCGACCTGCTCAACCGCGACATGCTGGCCAACTCCGAGCAGATCAACAAGGTCATGGACACCTTGGTGCGCATCAACACCGACCAGACCCGCGCCACCAATGAAACGGCTGCCAGCCAGTACGCCTCTGCCTTCGCCCTGGTGATTGGCCTGTTGATCGCAGCCACGGTGCTGACCCTGCTGTGCGCCTTCCTGCTGACCCGCAGTATCGTCAAACCGATTGAAGAGGCGCTCAAATGCGCCGAGCAGGTGGCCGACGGCGACCTCACCCACGTCATCCGTGCCGAAGGCACCGACGAAGCCGCGCGCCTGCTACGCGCCATGGCCCGCATGCAGGAGAAACTGCGCGACACCCTGCAATTGATTGCCGGTTCGGCGACCCAACTGGCCTCGGCCGCGGAAGAGCTCAACAGCGTCACTGACGAAAGCGCCCGTGGCTTGCAGCAACAGAACAACGAAATCGAGCAGGCCGCCACCGCGGTCACCGAGATGACCAGCGCCGTGGAAGAAGTGGCGCGCAATGCGGTCAGCACCTCGGAGGCCTCTGGTGAAGCCAGCCGTTCGGCCGGCGACGGGCGCGACCTGGTACTGGAGACCGTCGGCGCCATCGAGCGCATGAGCGGTGATGTGCAGGCCACTGCCACGCTGATCACCCACCTGGCCGAGCAGTCGCGCGACATTGGCAAAGTGCTGGATGTGATTCGCGGCCTGGCCGACCAGACCAACCTGCTGGCGCTCAATGCCGCGATCGAAGCGGCCCGTGCCGGTGAAGCAGGCCGCGGTTTTGCCGTGGTGGCGGATGAAGTGCGGGCATTGGCCCATCGTACCCAGCAGTCGACCAGCGAAATCGAGCGGATGATTGGTAGCATCCAGGGCGGGACCGAAGAGGCGGTGGAGTCGATGCGCACCAGCACAGAACGTGCCGCGTCGACCTTGAATATCGCCCGGGGTGCGGGCATGGCGCTGGATACCATTGCGGGTGCGGTGGCGCAGATCAACGAGCGTAACTTGGTGATTGCCAGCGCGGCGGAAGAGCAGGCCCAGGTGGCCCGTGAGGTGGACCGCAACCTGGTGAATATCAATGACCTGTCGGTGCAGAGCGCGACCGGGGCGCATCAGACCAGCGCGGCGAGTGCCGAGTTGTCGCGGTTGGCGGTGGATTTGAATGGGCTGGTAGCGCGCTTCCGCACCTGATCTGCGGCCCCTTTCGCGGGGCAAGCCCGCTCCCACAGGTTCACCGCATACTTCAGGCTTGCGCAGAAGCTGTGGGAGCGGGCTTGCCCCGCGAAAGGGCCGGCACTGCCCTACCTCCAACATCCAGCAACCATTTCCAGGTCTCAGGCCACTACCCGCTAACCTAGTGTTTCACCTGAATCTTAATTCAGGGAGCATCACATGGAGCGTGCCCAATCCCACCTACTGCGCCGTGGCCGTTTTTCTCAGCCGGGCGGGATATACCTGCTGACCACGGTCACTCTTGAACGCAAGCGGATCTTCACTCAACTGCAGTTTGCCCGAGGCGTGATCCAGCAACTGAGACTGGCCGAGCTCGACGGGCTTTGCCGATCCCTGGCCTGGGTGGTAATGCCTGACCATGTGCATTGGCTGATCGAATTGCGAAGTGGCACGTTGTGCTGCCTGATGCGCAGGTTCAAGTCGCGCAGCAGTCATGCGCTTTATCAGCGGGGTATGCGGCGCGAAAAGATATGGCAGCCCGGCTATCAGGACCGGGCTTTGCGCCGGGAGGAGAGTGTGCTGCAAATGGCGAGGTACATCGTTGCCAACCCCATAAGAGCAGGGCTGGTAGACCGTGCTGGCGATTATCCACATTGGGATGCTGTGTGGATCTGATGGCCCCTTCGCGGGGCAAGCCCGCTCCCACAAAATCACCGTAACCCTCAAGCCTGCGGTGAACCTGTGGGAGCGGCCTTGTGCCGCGAATGGGCCGCAGAGCGGCCCCAAATCTGCAGATCAGTAATCGATCCGCACATCCCCTTTCGGCACACTGCAGCACGACAGGATGTACCCCTCGGCCTCGTCATCCTCGGTAATGCCGCCGTTGTGTTCCATCTCCACCTCGCCACCCAGCTTGAGCACCTTGCATGTCCCGCAAATGCCCATGCCGCAAGCCTTGGGGATCATCAGCCCAACTTTCGCCGCCGCCGCATGCACGGTCTCGCCCGGGGCGATGCGGATGCTCTTCTCGCTGCCGATGAACTCCACCAGGTTGAGGTCCGAAACATCCACTTCCGGCGCATCGGCAGCCTGCTCGGCATGCTCCACGGCATCGGCCTTGGCTTCTGCGGGCGTCGCGCCGAACGACTCTTCGTGGTAGTTCTTCATGTCGAAGCCGACGGCTTCCAGCATGCGTTTGACCGCGGTCATGTACGGCGTCGGGCCGCAGCAGAATACCGTGCGCTCCATGTAGTCGGGCGCGATCAGTTCCATCAAACGCTGGTTCAGGTAACCGCGGTAACCGGCCCAGGGCTCGCCCAGCCCGTGCTTCTCGCAAATGATGTGCAGGCTGAAGTTGGGGATGCGCGAGGCCATCTGCTCCAGCTCGCGGTGGAAGATGATGTCTTTCGGCGAACGGGCGCTGTGCACGAAGACCATGTCGACATTGGCGTTGGTGTCGTAGAACCACCGCGCCATCGACATTACCGGGGTAATACCGACACCGCCCGAGAGGTACAACACTTTGCCCGACGGGAAGTCGATGGCGTTGAACAGCCCCACCGGCCCGTGCACAGGCAGTTCGGCGCCTTCGTGCATGGTGTCGTGCAGGTAGTTGGAGACATGCCCACCCGGCACCCGCTTGACGGTGATCGAGAAGCTGTATGGCACCGACGGCGAACTGGAGATGGTGTAGGAGCGCATCACCGGCTTGCCTTCGATCTCAAGCTCCAAGGTGACGAACTGCCCTGGCTTGAAGAAGAACATGATCGGTTGGTCGGCCATGAAGCAGAAGGTGCGCACGTCCCAGGTCTCCTGGATGACCTTGACGCAGCGCACGATGTGGCGGCCGTTGGCCCAGGTCTGGGTGGTGACCGGATTGAGGAAGGTATCGGACATGTTCATCTCCAGCAGCCGACTATTGGCCTTTTTATGGCGTCGATAATGCGCAAGCTGAAGGCGACGTACATTCCTGCCTGCGACATCGGCGTACTTATCGCGACCAGCCCCATGCTACAAGGGCTGTGGCGTCGTTATTCCAATCGGCCATGTCGCCCATGGATACGGTTCACGGCGCCTTCGGACGCACACTCCACGGCAAAAGAACCTGCTGTTTTTGTAACGACAGCCTTGCGGCACCACAACAATGATTAGCCACCTTTTGCCGGCCGCACACGGCCCCGAGGACCACACGATGGACGTCACCGCAACCCTGAGCCTGGGCGATCCACTGGAAGCAGCACGCAAGGCCACCGCCGAGATGCTGCAAACCCGCGAGCGCACCTACTCGCTGCCCCAGCCTTTCTACACCGACGAGCGTCTGTTCCAGATCGACATGCAGGAGATCTTCCACAAAGAGTGGCTGATCGCCGGCATGACTTGCGAGATTCCGGCCAAAGGCAACTTCATCACCCTGCAGATCGGCAAGAACCCGATCATCGTCATCCGTGGCGCAGAAGGTAAGGTACACGCCTTCCACAACGTCTGCCGCCACCGCGGCTCGCGCCTGTGCACCAGCGACAAGGGCAAGGTGGCCAAGCTGGTCTGCCATTACCACCAGTGGACCTACGAGCTGGACGGCCGCCTGCTGTTCGCCGGCACCGAAATGGGCGCCGACTTCGACATGAAGGAATACGGCCTCAAGCCTGTGAACGTGAAGGTCGCGGGGGGTTACATCTTCATCAGCCTGGCGGAAAACCCGCCAGCCATCGACGAGTTCCTGGCCACTTTGGACCATTACATGGAACCGTACGACATGGAGAACACCAAGATCGCGGTGCAGACCCAGTTGCTGGAAAAGGCCAACTGGAAGCTGGTACTGGAAAACAACCGCGAGTGCTACCACTGCAGCGGCTCGCACCCCGAGCTGCTGCAGACCCTGCTGGAATGGGACGACACCAACGACCCGCGTGCCAGCCAGGAATTCAAAGACCACGTGGCTGCCTCTGCCGCCGCCTGGGAAGCCGAGAAAATCCCGTACCTGCACAAGAGCCACGGCCTGCGTAACCGCATCGTGCGCATGCCGCTGCTCAAGGGCACTGTGTCGATGACCATGGACGGCAAGCAGGCCTGCCAGAAGCTGATGGGCCGTATCAAGAACCCGGACCTCGGCTCGATGCGCATCCTGCACCTGCCTCACTCGTGGAACCACTGCATGGGCGATCACATGATCGTCTTCACCGTGTGGCCGATCAGCGCCCAGGAGACCTTGGTCACCACCAAGTGGCTGGTGCACAAGGATGCGGTTGAAGGCGTCGACTACGACCCGGAGCGCATGCGCAAGGTGTGGGATGCCACCAACGACCAGGACCGCCGCCTGGCGGAAGAGAACCAACGCGGGATCAACTCCACGGCTTATCAGCCAGGGCCGTACTCGAAGACTTATGAGTTTGGTGTGGTGAACTTCATCGACTGGTACAGCCAGCGGGTGCTGGAGAACCTGGGGGCGGAGCCGGCGCCGTATTTGAAGGAAGTGCAGGCGCAGTAAACAATAGTGAACCAGGCAGGCAGAAAATTGGCTGCCTGGTTATGACCTTCATGCACGATCAATCGTGCCCACCGGGTTTCCACGGATCTTCTGCACAACGTTACTGACAATCGTCTGCACCGGGCTAATTCCTGTCTGAATCCGCATAAGGTCCACGACCACGCCGGGTATCTGGCCTGGTGATTTCCACAGATAGGGCACCACGACATCCGAGCTCAGCTTGAGGTTCACAAAACGCTCCGTGATACCAAGGCCCGTAGCCACAGCTCCCGCCATTGCACTTTCTGTCACGGACGGAATAGTCGGAGCCCCCTGCTCCTTCCAAGCAAAGGCAGACGCTGCAATTTTCGCAATCCCCTTTTGGGTTTTGGCAAGGACCTGAACTTGTTGCTTAAATGAAGGCGTGGAGCCCAGTTGGCGCGACTGAACGATCAGTTTGAGCGTCGCCATTAATCCATCCACGACGTTAAGTGCACTTTCTGCCAAGACAGCAAAATAAACTGAGTTGGGAAAGGAGAATGCGCCATTGCGATCGACCCGGTTGATCGGATCGTTTAAGCAATAGGCATAGGTATTTATCCCGCCCCTGCCAAACGGGCTGAGCGTATCGGCGCTGTTGAAGCGCATGAGCGCTGGGTTGTAGGCCCGTCGACCGTTACCGAGAAGGTAATGCCCAGCCAATGCGTCGCGGTATTCCCCGCAAAATGCCAGGCGGGAGCCAGACACCACCCCACACACAGCACCCCAGGCGGTATAGCTACGTGAGCGGGTATGGCGCATCACAGCCAAGTCGTCTGTAAATGCTGAGGTGGACTCACCTCCCCAGATCTGACCTCCGAGACTATTTCATGCATCTGAATGCTCATATGGCCCGAGTCCATATCGATTCTGAGCCCCCTGACAGTATTGGAAATAGCAGGTATTGACGACGCTGGGCTAGGCGTGGGAGGCAGAATTTGTTTTTGTTCACGCTTTATACTGAAAACACTGCGGATATTGTCTCCTATAGACCTCCAAGCTTCTCCCAACCCATTTCCCAACCTTTGCCCGATCGTTATTAACGATTTAAAGATCGAAGTTGTATTGCCAGCGGTAACCAAGCCCAACGCCACGGGCTGCAAACTAGGCGAGCCGGTAAACAACATTCCCACGCCTGTCGTCACCAATGCTGTTTCGACTGCCAGTTGCCGCAGCCCCCAGACACCCGCGTTGTTTTGGGCACGCGTCATCCAGGCAGCCACATTGAGGCCGGCATAGGCCGCAAGGGTCGTAGCTCTGGAAGCTTCAATTGAAGTCAGTACCGCCAGGAACCTGCCGCTAGGGTCGATGTGGTTCACAGGGTCCGCTGCACAGTAGGCATATGCATTCAACCCGCCCCTGCCAAAGGGGCTCAGGCGATCTGGGCTCAAGTAACGCATCTGGCGAGGGCCATACAGCCTATGTCCGTTGCCAAGGTGATAGCACCCTGTCAATGGATCATGACACTGCCCCGCAAAGGCCGTGAGAGGGCCTGCCCCCAGTGGCGCATAGCCGTATGGGGTGAAGGCTCTTTCTATCGAGCTTGAGCTGCGCCCCGCCAACACTGAACGCTGCCTATCGGTCATCAGCAAAAGGTTATTCATCGATAGTCTGAGCTCGTTTCGATGGAATAACGAGACGATAGTACCCGTGAGCACATTAGGAAACTGGCAGAAATGACAGTTGCCTTGGTCGAATTTTGAACAAAACTCTACAGCCCAGGCCCTACAAGGGCTACGACCATTCACGAACACCTTGCCCACAGGTGGATGAACAGAATTCGTTAACAACTCCTCCTGTTGTCTGTTCAAGGCTGTGAATAAACGCTTGAAAGGCCCAGTTGGTAACGGTTTGCGCAATACGGAGAAGACTTGATCATTATTTGAACGATATCGCCAAGCCCGCTATGTGCATGTGCTACAGACGACGGCCAACATCTTATCCACAGAGCCGCCAACAGCGATTGTGGGGAACTTCGCGCATCAGCCCCGCATTCAAACAGCCCAATGCCAGCTTTTATTTGATCATTATTCGATCATGCCCTTGAATCCCGCGTCCCTCTTGGCCTGCAGAGAAGCACGAACACTTTATCCACACCTTGGCGAACAGATTCCGGGGGTAAGATCCCACCGGACCTGTCATTTCTGCCAGTTTCCACATAACCCCCTTTGTGTTTGATTGAAGCCACAGGTTGGGCTTAGCCAGAGGTCACTTATGCACAGGCGCCTGAACGGCACTGTGAAGTGGTTCCACGAGGTGAAGGGAGTGGGAGTGATCAAGGCTGAGGACGGCAGCGGGGACTATTTCGTGGCACGGTGTGCAATTCTGATGGTGGGCAGGGTGCGTCTGCTGGAGGGGAGCGGGTCACCTTCGAACCGGTGATCGAAGGGTTGGCCTTCTGGGCCTTCAATGTGGCTGGCGAGCTGCCTTGACGGCCCAGCAAACCGGCCCTGTAGGAGCAGCCTTGCGCTGCGAAGAGGCCCGTGACAGCAGCGAAGAATCACTGTGCATTTACCGGCCTCTTCGCAGCACAAGGCTGCTCCTACAAAGTGCGCGCATGATGCAAGGCATGTGAAGGGCCTGCTAATTCAGCGCAGGACCCCTTCCTCCACCAATAGCTTGAGGATTGCCTCAGCGCCCTCTTGCGGCGATACATCCTTGAGCACCTTGCCCCCGCCGCCACTGGCCTTGGCCGTTGCCGCTTTCATCCGGTCGGCGCCGCTCTTGGCCTTGATCACCTTCAGTCGCTTGGGCCGTGGGCGGGCCGGTTGCAGCTCTGCCTCGGCCAGCAGGTCGTCTTCGACAATCGCCACGTTACGCGCTGCCAACACACCCCGCCGCGCCGGCCCGAACGCGCTCTGGCGTGGCTTGGGCGCGGCGTTATCCACAGTCGCCAACAACGGCAGGCGCACCTTCAGGCGACGCCGCTGCCCGCGTGGCAGTGCCTGCAGCACCTGGGCGGTGCCATTTTCAATCGACTCCACTTCCGCCAGGCCAACGATCAACGGCCAGCCCAGCTTCTCGGCCAGCAGGAACGGCAACATGCCCGAACCTTCGCCCGTTTCAGCCTGAGTCCCGGTCAGCACCAGCTGGGCGCCAGCGTCGCGCAGGTAGTCGCCAAGCACGCCCAACACATCCGCCCCGGCTGGCTGTTCCAGAACGTCCAGGTGCTCCAGCCCCATGCCCAGATAGGCCCGCAGCGCCTCTTCCTGCGGGTCACCGGCATGCACCACCTGCAAGTTATCCCCAGCCAGTTGCAACCCCAGCTCCACGGCGCGGGCATCTTGCTCGGCGCGGCGCGCGCGGCCAGAGCTTGGGTGAGCACCGATGGAAACCAGGCTGATGACTTTCGTACTCATGCTCGTGCCCTTATGCCGCGTCGCGCTGGGCGCCGCTGCGGAAGTTGTCCACAGCCTCGATCAACGCCTTGAGAATCGCCGAACTGTCGCCAATCACCGACAGGTCAGCCCGTTTGATCATGTCGCAGCCAGGGTCCATGTTGATCGCCACCACCTTGTCGCAGGCACCGATACCCTGCAGGTGCTGGATCGCGCCAGAGATACCCACAGCCACGTATACCCGTGCCGTCACCCAGGTACCGGTAGCACCGACCTGGCGGTTGCGCGGCATGAAGCCGTCGTCCACCGCCACCCGCGAGGCGCCTTCGGTGGCGCCGAGGGCCGCAGTTGCCTTGTGGTACAGGTCCCAGTCCTTGACGCCGTTACCGCCCGAAACGATGAACTCGGACTCGGCCATGGCAATGGTGGCCGGGTCCACGGCCACCGAGCCGAGGTCTTCGATACGCGACAGGCTGCGTGCGACGCTTGTGGACAACTCTACGGGCAGCGCTTCGTGACGGGTTTCGCTGACCGGTTCCGCACATTCTGCCGCAGCCAGGATCAACCGTGGCACGGCGCGTTGCAGGTCCTGTTGACCCGCGCCGGCGCGGCCGATGCATTGGCCGTCCTTGACCTGCCAAACCCGCGTCGCGGGCCGTTCGCCCAAGGCGGCACCGAAGCGCCGCCCCAGCTCGCCGCCACCGGTGCGGCTGTCAGGCAGCAGCCAGTGGCGCGGCGTGAACTGGTTATCCACAGCCCGCAACCCCTGCACAAGCTGCTCGGGTGCATAACCCTCGAACGCTTCGCCTTCGATAACCAGCAGGCGGTCGACGCCGGCTGTGGAAAAGTTGCTTTCCTTATGTTCGCCAAATACCACGGCCAACACAGCACCGTCGTTGCCGGCCAGGCTATGGGCCAGGCCCAGCAGGTCGCGGTCGTGGCTGCTCAGGCGGCCACCGACCATGTCCGGCACCACGGCAATGTAGAACGCCGGCGCCGGCACCTGGTGCAGCGGCAACTGGACGGCCGCCGCCGCTGTGCGTCGCCCGCCGACACCCGTGCCCTGCTGGGCACCGCTGCGGTCGATACGCTTGATGCCACTGGGGCCGATGAAACCGGCGGCGATGGCATGCGGGTTCTTGCGCATGAGGCCGTTGGGCCCCATCCAGCTGGTTTGTTGCGTCTGCATGGCCGCGTGCAGCGGGTGCAGACGGTTACGGGCGATCCACTCGGCGCGTGGGTCGCGGCGGATGATGTCGCTCATCAGTGCACCTCCGCAGGTTCACGTTTAACCGTTGGCGACTTTGGGGCCGCAGGGGTTTCCTCTTCGATCAGCACATCGGCTACCAACTCGGCGAGGTCCTTGATCTGTGGGCGCGGTTCGACAACGCCCTCAAGCATCGCGGTGCACTGTGGGCAACCCACTGCAACCAGCTCCGCCTGGGTCTCGCGAATGTCGTCCATGCGCATGTCGGGGATACGTTGCTTGCCCGGGATGTCGGTGATCGGCGCACCGCCGCCGCCGCCACAGCAACGGGAACGGAAGCCCGAGCGTTCCATCTCGCGCACTTCGATACCCAACGCCTTGAGCACTTCACGGGGCGCTTCGTATTCACCGTTGTAACGGCCCAGGTAGCACGGGTCGTGGTAGGTGACGCTGCCGCCCTTGTGTTGGCCGAGGTTGAGCTTCTTGGCTGCGATCAGTTCGGCGATGTAGGTGCTGTGGTGCTGCACCTGGTAATCCCCACCCAGCGCGCCGTACTCGTTTTTCAGCACATGGAAACTGTGCGGGTCGCAAGTGACGATGCGCTGGAACGTATATTTGGCCAAGGTCTGGATATTGCGTTTGGCCAATTGCTGGAAGGTTGCTTCATCACCCAGGCGACGTGCCACGTCACCGCTGTCGCGTTCCTCCAGGCCAAGCACGGCAAAGTCCACACCCGAGGCCTTGAGCACTTTGACGAACGAGCGCAGGGTGCGCTGGTTGCGCATGTCGAAGGCGCCGTCGCCCACCCAGAACAGCACTTCGGTGGTTTTCACGTCCGACAGCAGTTTCAGGTTGAGGTCGGCCGCCCAGTTCATCCGCCCGCCTGGGGCGAAGCCGCCTGGGTTGTCGGTGGCGATCAGGTTTTCCAGTACTTCCGCGCCTTTGTTCGGTGTCGCACCTTTTTCAAGGGTAAGGTGGCGGCGCATGTCGACGATGGCATCGACGTGCTCGATCATCATCGGGCATTCCTCGACGCAGGCACGGCAGGTGGTGCACGACCACAGCGTTTCGGCGTCGACCAGGCCGTTGACGATCGGCTGGTGCGGGTGGCCACCATGTTCGCCGATCGGCTTGCCCGGGTACGGGCTGCCAGCAAACTTGGCGTCGGTGCCACCGGCCAGGCCGATGACCATGTCTTGAATCAGTTTTTTCGGGTTCAGCGGCTGGCCAGCGGCATAGGCCGGGCACATGGCTTCACATTTACCGCACTGCACGCAGGCATCGAACCCGAGCAGCTGGTTCCAGGTGAAGTCCACCGGTTTTTCCACGCCCAGCGGCGCATTCGGGTCTTCCAGGTCCAGCGGCTTGAGGCCGGTGGAGCGGCCGCCACCGAAACGTTCGGCACGGCGGTGCCAGGCCAGGTGCAAGGCACCGGCGAAGGCGTGTTTCATCGGGCCGCCCCAGGTCATGCCGAAGAACAGCTCCGACACGCCCCACAGCACACCCAGGCCAAGCACGCCGACCATCACCCAGCCACCGGTGTTGGCGGGCAGAATGCCGGCGACCGGCAAGGTGGCGATGAAGAAGCTTGCAGCAAACACCAGCAGGCTTTTCGGCAGGCGCATCCACGGGCCCTTGGACAGGCGCGCAGGTGGGTTAAGGCGGCGTTTGAAGACAAAGATCGCACCGGTGAACATGATCACCGTGGCGACCAGCAGCGCGTAGCCAAGGATCTTGCTCTGCAGGCCGAAGCCGTGCACGAGGATCGCCAAGGCCGCCGACAGCACAAAGCCGCCCGCCGTGGCGACGTGAGTCTTGGACATGTACTTGTCGCGTTCGACCACGTGGTGCAGGTCGACCAGGTAGCGTCGCGGCATGGCCAGCAGGCCGCCGATCAAATTGACCTTGGACGCTCGGCCACGCCGCCACATACGCACCCGGCGCAGGGCGCCGAGCACCGCCAGGCCAAGGGCAGCGAACAGCAGAATGGGTAGAAGGGTGTTCAACATGGGAG
>NZ_JABWRY020000004.1 GCF_014269205.2 Pseudomonas kermanshahensis | reverse complement strand
AGAGGGCGCGCAGGGGCGCAATGAGGCGCAAGGGAAGCCCGCGCCCACAAAGGAAGAGTCGCTAAGTTGAGTGCCGCGAGGGATCAGGCGTAGGTGTCGATGATCCGGCCGAGCATTTCGTCGGATGCCTTGACGACTTTCGCGCCAAGCTCCACTTCATGTTTGCCCAGTGCCAGTTGCACGGTACTGGTGGCCAAGTCCATCTGCTGGCTGCGATCAACAGCGCGCAGACGCTCAGCCTGGAAGTCGCTCGACTGGCTGGTGGCGGTGCGTTCGGCGGTATGGTTGGCGATCTGGCTGGCGGCTTGATCGACGCGGTTCTGGCCGCTTTGGATTGCGCTGAGGCCCGCGTAATAGGCGGAGCTGCCGGTGATTTCCATGTCAGGACTCCATTGACGCTGGATGACGAACAGGCCTCATTAAAGCAGTTGATGGCAGAAAAGGCCCGTTTAAATCGTTAATGGCCCAGTGCCAGTCGATAGGCAGCGGCCGTTAATCCAGCAAATCCAGCTGCAAATGCTCAGCCACCATATTGGCACTCGCCAGCTTCAACTTCGGTACCCGCCCCAGGCATGGCGCCGGCAAGCGCTCGGCGAGGCTGGCCAGGTTTTCTTCAAGGCGCGATGTGCGCGGTTCGATGATATTCGCCACCCAGCCCGCCAGTTGCAGCCCATCGCGGGCAATCGCTTCGGCGCTGAGCAAGGCATGGCTGATACAGCCCAGGCGCACCCCAACCACCAGGATCACTGGCAGTTGCAGGGCAATGGCCAGGTCAGACAGGTTGGCCTGGCCCGACAGCGGCACACGCCAGCCACCGGCGCCTTCGATCAACGTGAAGTCGGCGTTTTGCTGCAGCACGTTGCGCATCGCCGCCAACAGCTCGGGTACACCCAGCGTGACGCCGGCCTCGCGTGCGGCGACATGGGGTGCGATCGCAGGCTCGAAGGCGAATGGGTTGACCTGTTCGTACGGCAATTTGATCGTGCTTTCATCGATCAGCGCCTGTGCGTCGCTGTTGCGCAGCCCCTTTGCGGTTACCGTACAACCCGACGCCACCGGCTTGGCGCCCAATGTGCTCATGCCCTGCAACCGCGCTGCATGCAGCAGGCCGGCAGCAATCGTGGTCTTGCCGACATCGGTATCGGTACCGGCAATGAAATAGGCCTGGCTCATCTGACTCCCCTTACGCCTGTGGCTTGCGCAGCACACCATAGACCACTTGGTAAGTGGCGGGCAGCCCCTGAGGCTGGCGAAATGCCTCGTATGCCTGCAACAAGCCCTGCATGCGGGCACGGCCGGTGAGGCCCGAAGGGCGGCCCGGGTTGATATTGTGTGCACCAAGCGCCTTCAGCTCGTGGGTCAGGCTGCGTACATCGGGGTAGTGCAGCACGTGCGCGCGCTGCTGCAGCGCTACCTGCTCGAAGCCACTGCCCGCGCACAGGCGCTGGTAATCGTCAAAGCGGCGGAAGCGGTTGACATGCACCAGGCCATCCACGGCCTGCCAACTGGCACGCAGTTCATCGAGGGTGCCGACGCACAGGCTGCTGAATGCCAGCACCCCGCCTGGGCGTAACACCCGGCGCGCCTCGTCCAGCACACTGGCGAACTGCCCGCACCACTGCACCGCCAGGCTGGAGAACACCAGATCGACGCTGGCATCGCGCAGCGGCAAGCGCTCGGCATCGCCGGCCACGTGGTACTGCGCGCCGCGCTGTTCGTTGCGGGCATGGCGCAGCATGCCTTCGGCGATATCCACCGCCACGCCACTGGCCTGCGCGAAGCGCTCGGCCAGCACCCGGCTGAAGTGGCCGGTGCCGCTGCCCAGGTCCAGCCAGCGCGACGGTGCCAAGCCCTCTGGCAACTGGCCCAGCAGGTTCAGGCCGACGTCGCGCTGCAACGCCGCGACGCTGTCGTAGCTGGCCGCCGCGCGGGAAAACGAGGCCGCCACCTGGCGCTTGTCCGGCAGCGCGCCGGGCAGGGTCGGACGGGAAAGGTCAGTCATCGCCACTCTCATGCAGAAAACTCTTGATACCCGCCGCCAGCTCCTGTGGGTATTCCAGCAGGAACGCGTGGGAACTGTCTTCAACCAGCCCAACCTCCACGTCGGGCAACAACTCGCTCAGCGCTTTGGCCGCCTCGGCCGGGACCAGTGCATCACTGCCGGCGAACAGGTGCAGTTGCGGACCGCCATAAGCCTGCAGTGCCTCGCGGGTATCCAGCTGGGCCAGTACTTCCAGCCCGGTGGCGAGGTACAGCGGGTCGGTATCCGGCACACCGACGCCCAGCTGGCGCAGCAAGGTACGAGGTTGTTGGGCGCCGTCGCTGCACAGGGTGCGGAAGCGTTTGAGGGTTACCTGGGTGTGGCTGCGGCAACCGTCGAGGAAGGTGCCGAAGGTATCTTCGGCCATGCCGTGGGGCCAGTCTGGCCGCGCCACGAAACTGGGGTTGCTGGCCAAGGTCAGCAGTCCGCAACAGTGGTCGCCGCGCTTGCGCGCAAGTTCGCTGGCGAGCATGCCGCCCAGCGACCAACCGCCCAGCCAGGTATCACGGGGCAACTTGCGGTCAAGGTGGTCGACCCACGCCTGTACGTCGGCGTCGGCCAGCTCCGGCAGGGGCATCAGCTCGACCTGCAAGCGGGCATCCTGGGCGCGCAGGCTGGCCGCCAACGGCTCCAGCGCAGCAGTACCCAGGCCCCATCCGGGGAGAAGGATCAGTCGGTTACGCATCGGCGGCCTCCAGCTGTGGATAACACTCGGCCAATGCATTCAACAATAGCTGCACCTGCGCCTCGCTGTGCGCGGCGCTCAAGGTAACCCGCAAGCGTGCACTGCCGGCAGGCACGGTGGGCGGGCGAATTGCCGTCACCAGCAAGCCACGTTCGCGCAACATCTGCGAAAGGCGCAGCGCTTGTGCGCTGTCGCCAATCAGGATCGGCTGGATCGGCGTCGGGCTGTCCATCAGCTGCAGGCCGATCTGTTCGGCACCCAGGCGGAACTGGCGAATCAACGCATCCAGGTGCTCACGGCGCCAGGTTTCGCGGCGCAGCAGCTCCAGGCTCTTGAGTGTCGCGCAGGCCAGCGCCGGGGGTTGGCTAGTGGTGTAGATATAGGGCCGGGCAAACTGCACCAGCGCTTCAATCAACGCTTCGCTGCCGGCGACAAAGGCACCCGCCGTACCGCAGGCCTTGCCCAGCGTGCCGATCAGCACAGGCACGTCATCGAGGCCCAGGCCGAAGTGCTCGACGATACCGCCACCTTGCGCACCCAACGTGCCCAGGCCATGGGCATCATCGACCATCAGCCAGGCGCCGCGGGCGCGGGCAACCTTGGCCAACGCCGGCAAATCGGCAAGGTCGCCATCCATGCTGAACACCCCGTCGGTTACCACCAAGGTATTGCCGACGGCCTTGCCCAGGCGGCTTTCCAGGCTGGCCGGGTCGTTGTGCAGATAGCGGTTGAAACGGGCGCCGCTCAGCAGCCCGCCGTCGAGCAAGGACGCGTGGTTAAGGCGGTCCTGCAACACCGTGTCACCCTGCCCCACCAGCGCGGTGATTGCACCCAGGTTGGCCATGTAACCGGTGGAGAACAACAGCGCGCGCGGGCGCCCGGTGAGTTCTGCCAAGGCCTCCTCGACCTGGTGGTGCGGCGTGCTGTGGCCAACCACCAGGTGCGAGGCCCCGCCACCGACACCCCACCGCTCGGCGCCCGCCTGCCACGCAGCAATCACCTCGGGGTGGTTGGCAAGGCCCAGGTAATCATTGCTGCAAAACGCCAACAGCGGCTGGCCATCGACCACCACTTCAGGCCCTTGCGGGCTCTCCAGCAGGGGCCGTTGCCGATACAGGTCTGCGGCGCGCCGTTCGGCCAGGCGCGCCGCCAGGTCAAAGGCCATCTCAGGCCGATGCTGCGTTGTAGAACATCTCGCTGCTGCGCTGTTCGACCAGCGCCTGCTCGATGGCCGCCTGGTGCACTTCATCGGCATGCTCTTCGCGGGCCTCAGGCTTGATGCCAAGGCGGGCGAACAGCTGCATGTCTTTGTCAGCCTGCGGGTTGGCGGTGGTCAGCAGTTTTTCGCCATAGAAGATCGAGTTGGCGCCAGCCATGAAGGCCAGGGCCTGCATCTGTTCGTTCATCTGCTCGCGGCCGGCCGACAGGCGCACATGCGACTTTGGCATCAGCAGGCGAGCCACCGCCAGCATGCGGATGAAATCGAACGGGTCGACATCTTCTTCCTCGGCCAGCGGCGTGCCGGCGACCTTGACCAGCATGTTGATCGGCACCGACTCTGGGTGCTCCGGCAGGTTAGCCAACTGGATCAGTAGCCCGGCGCGATCGTCCAGCGACTCGCCCATGCCGAGGATGCCACCGGAGCAGATCTTCATCCCGGCATCGCGCACATAGGCCAGGGTCTGCAGGCGCTCGCTGTAGGTGCGGGTGGTGATGATGCTGCCGTAGAACTCCGGCGAGGTGTCGAGGTTGTGGTTGTAGTAGTCGAGGCCGGCCTGGGCCAGGGCCTGGGTCTGGTCCTGGTCGAGCTTGCCGAGGGTCATGCAGGTTTCCAGGCCCATGGCCTTCACCCCTTTGACCATCTCCAGCACGTAGGGCATGTCCTTGGCCGACGGGTGCTTCCACGCCGCGCCCATGCAGAAGCGGGTGGAGCCGATGGCTTTGGCGCGGGCGGCTTCTTCCAGCACCTTCTGCACTTCCATCAGCTTTTGTTTTTCCAGCCCGGTGTTGTAGTGGCCGGACTGCGGACAATATTTGCAATCTTCAGGGCAGGCGCCGGTCTTGATCGACAGCAAGGTCGAAACCTGAACGCGGTTCGGGTCGAAGTGCGCGCGGTGCACGGTTTGCGCCTGGAACAGCAGGTCATTGAACGGTTGCTGAAACAGCGCCTTGACCTCGGCCAAGGTCCAGTCGTGACGTGTTGTTGCAGTTGTGCTGGCGCTCATCGGCGTTTCCTTGTTTAGGCTGTAACTGGCGCCGGGACAGGAAAGCCCGCCAGCGCATCACGGATAGCTCGCATAGTCACGGAAGGCCTATGAACTGTCAACTAAGACTGAAAGCACTGGTTTACAAGTGTGCAAATATTAACCACAGCTGTTTGCTGTGCGATGCGCCTGCTGAACAGGCGTACCCGTTGTGTATGGCCTGCGAGCAGGAGCTGCCTTGGCTGACGGACCATTGCCTGCGCTGCGCCCTGCCGTTACCGATGGCCAACCTGACCTGCGCCCAGTGTTGCCGCCGTGCGCCGGCGTTCGAGCACGTCGTCGCGCTGTGGCATTACGGATTTCCAGTCGACACGCTGATCAGCCGTTTCAAGCACAACCGCCAATGGCCGCTAGGGCGTTTGATGGCCGAAATGTTGAGCCATGGCCTGCAACACCGCTACGCAGAGGGCCTGACGCAACCTGACCTGCTGTTGCCTGTTCCGTTGGCCAAGCGTCGACTGCGAGCGCGCGGCTTCAACCAGGCCGGCATGCTGACGCGCTGGTTGTCCAAAAGCCTGGCAATCGACTGCGACGAGCGACTATTGCTGCGCACACGCGAAACGCCGGCGCAGCAGAGCCTGGATGCCAAAGCGCGCCAGCGCAATCTGCAGCGAGCCTTTGCCGTGGCCGACGAACACGCGCTCAAAGGCTTGCATGTGGCCGTGGTTGATGACGTGCTGACCACGGGAGCCACCGCGCAAGCCATCGCCGCCGTGCTATGCAGGGCCGGTGCATGCAGGGTCGATGTGTATTGCCTGGCACGCACGGCAAAACCGGGGCAAGCTTGACGGGTCAGTCTCAGATAGGCGCCATCATGTCCCTGCCCGCTCTCCTCACCCAGCACATCGCCCGCCGCCCGCAACGCATTGCCTTGCTCCAGCACATCGCCGAGCAAGGCTCGATCACCCGCGCCGCCAAGGCTGCCGGCATCAGCTACAAAGCCGCCTGGGACGCCATCGATGAGCTCAACAACCTCGCCAGCCAGCCGCTGGTCGAGCGCAGCACCGGCGGGCGTGGCGGCGGTGGCGCACGCCTGTCGGCCGAAGGCGGCCGCGTGCTACGGCTGTACCAGCGCTTGCAGAACCTGCAGGCGCAGCTGCTCGAAGCCGCCGAGGAATCCACCGACCTCGACCTGCTCGGGCGCCTGATGTTGCGCACCAGCGCGCGCAACCAGCTGCAGGGCGAAGTCAGCGGCCTTCGTCGTGAGGGGCGCCATGATCGCGTCAGCCTGGCATTGGGTGGTGGCCTGGAGATCGATGCGCTGATCACCCACGACAGCACCGCACGCCTGGAACTGACACTAGGTATCCACGTGGTGGCGTTGCTCAAGGCCGGCTGGGTACAGCTGCTGGCCAGCGACGATGAGGTCGAAGCCGGCAGCAACTGCCTGACGGCCACCATTGAGCAAGTGCTGGCCGATACCCAAGGCCCCAGCGAGGTACGCCTGAGCCTGGCCAACGGGCAGACCTTGTGCGCCTTCGCCGAGGCCGACTGGCTGGCACAACAACAGCTGTTGGCCGGCGAGCCGGTACGTGTCCAGTTCCATCCTTCCAGCGTGCTGCTTGGGGTACCGGCCTGAATCAAGACACGTTGCTGAAGATCCCTGTCACCGGCGACACATCGCCGGGATAGGGCACCGTGGTGCCCGCCGCTAGCGCGATGGTCGACCATATGCGTTGCATGTCAACCAAGCTACCCTTGGCCCAGTGCGAACGATCACCTTGGCTCTTGATGTTGAAATAGCGACCGTTGCCGTTACCAACATTTAGCAGCCCGCTGGCGCCCCCCATCAGTACCAGCGGCATATCGACCATGTGCTCCGGAGCACCGTCGGCCATCTCGCTGGTGAGTACAACCAACGTGTGCTTGAGCAGTTTGTCGCCAGGCACATGCGGGTCATCGTATTTGGCGAGCTCGTCCATGAACAGCTTCACCTGTCGCACATACCATTGCCTTGACTCCCGCCATTCTCTCTCGCCGGCATAACGGTGAGCGCAATCATGGGGGTTGGTGCTGGCACTCACATCAAGAATGTTCAGCGACTCCGCCGAACGCCCAATCTGCACGGTTGCGACACGGGTCACCCCGCAGGCCAGCGCTGCCGCCACAACCTTATGATGGCTTTGCTGCACCTGGTTACGGAATTGCGCCGAACTGATGGGGTGCTGGTCCAGCGTCAGTGGCCCGCAGTCTGAAGGCACCGCACCTTCGATGTCCTTGACCACCTGCTCCAGCGAATCAAGATGGGTGACCAGCTTCTCTCGCTGGGCACCGGCCAGACGCCCACGGAGCTCGGCGATATCAGCGCGGATCGGGTCGAATACATGGGCGTTACGCACCTGGAGGTCGCGTACCGCGCGGGCGGTGCCGCCAAATACCGATTCGTTCAGGCGCACCGGGTCCTGCTGCGGCGTTCTGATCTTGTTGTCGTCCCACGAAACGTACCAGGGCGTGTTGTCGATCCCGGCATGAGGCCCGGCGAACAGACTGCGATGGCTGGGTTGGGTACCTGGCATGGCATCACCAAGCACTCTATCGATAGAGCTCTTGCTTCCTGACGTATCGCGCAAGACAAATTTCCATCCATCATGGCCAATGTTACCAGGCCCCAGGATCAAGCCCTGCAGGTAAAGCGACTGGCTGCGATAATCCGCCAGTTCCTGGCTGACTAGGTTGAGTGTGAAATCACCGGTATCGGTATCTGCACTCCGGGCGGCCTTAGGAAACCACAAGCCATCGCTGTTGTGCGCGCTCCCACTGTAGGAGTCGACTGCAAGCCCATCCGGCACGACGAAGAACACTACCTTCAGTTGAGGCTGCTCCTTCGTCTCTTGCAACAGGTACTTCGCAAACCCACTGCTGCTCAGCGGCAACAGCGTACCCGCCGCAGCCAATTGCATCAGGAAACGCCGACGGCTCTTCAGGATGTCCATGTCAATTCTCCTCTTGGCGCTTGAGGAACACAGGTGAGGTAGCCAGCTCGCGAATCATCTGGATCAACGAACCGTTGGTCTTGAGCGATTCGGCGGCAGCCTTCAACGTGCCCACCGACCCTGCAGACACTTTGTTGCCGAACATGAAACGGAAATAGCTGTCGGCCATGCAGGTTTGCGCCGTCAGGTTAGTGGGCAGCAGCCGAGCGATATCGCGCACGTTGTGGACGCTTGCCCAGTTCTCCAGGCCCGTGTTGCTGATGAACGGCCCTGCGGCATCAATGTTCACCTGCACCGGGAACTGCGCATGGTTGTAAGCCGGCTCGGTTTCGCGATAACGCCCGGACGCATCGTAGTTTTCCATGCTGGAACCGGTGTCGTTCATGTACTTGTGGCACTGCCAGCAACGGCCCTCCGAGGCCTGCTCACCGTTGACCAGGTCCCAACGTTCGCGCGTCGAGATCGCCCTTGGCGGATACTGCGGCTCTTGCGGGTCGGCATCGACCGGCGCACCGAACTCCCGGCACAGCAGCTGCTCACGGATCATGATGCCGCGCTTGACCAGAGAGGTAGCCTGGTAGTCAGAGGTGGCCGCCTGGGTAGCGCCCAGGTGCAACAGCCCACCCCTTCGTTCATCGACCGTGACCTTGCGCATGTCGTCGCCGGTCACGCCCGCAATCGCGTACTGTTCTGCCAACCGTTGATTGAGGAAGGTATACCCAGGGTTGAACAGTGCATTGAATGCCCCGCCGCTCTTGAGCACCTCCCCCACCAGACGCGCCTGCTCCTGTCGCATGCTCTGGATGACCTCAGGCGCCAGCCCGGGCTTTTCCTGGATATCGCGGCTGGTCTTGATGTAGTAGCTGATGAAGCGGTTGAACTGTGCGATGCCCTGCTCACTCATCAGCATCTGCTGAGCCAGCGCCCCCATCTGCTCGGGCGTCTCGAGCTGGCCTTGTTCGGCTTTGCGCATGAGCTCTTCACTCGGCGTGGTACCCAGCATTGCGTAAGAAAGCGCTGTCGCTCGTTCGTTGGCGGTCAACTGATAGGTGCCGGATGTCCGGCCATCTGTTACGCCCAATTCGGAGCGGTACAGGAAGTGAGGTGACAACAGCAATGCTGCGACCAGCGAGGCATCATCATGGTCAGCCTTCACGGCCTCATAACGGCTCAACTCATCCGGGCTCAGTGGCCGTCGGAAGACGCGATGGCCGAGGCTTTCGACGCTCTGCTGAGCCAGCCATTGCGGGTCGACCTTGCCTGCCACATTCCACGCCACGTCATACAGCGTCTTCAGGTCTTCGGCGTTGATCATCCCCAGATCTGCCTCCCCGACGTATTTGAACGCTTTATCAAACTTGTCGGCCGGCAACGCATCGGCCTGCACGTGCACGGCAAACAGGTCGTGCACGCTGTTCACATACTCGTCACGCGTCAGCAGGCGCAGTTGCCGCTTGCCGTATGCTTGCCCAGGGTCCAGATAGCCGGCCCACAGTTCGTCATAGAAGTAATCCGCAATCTGCCCCGAGCAAGACGCATCGCAATGCCCACTCACGCTCATGCCGAGGATCTGCTGTACCAATGCTTCCTTGCCCGCCAGGCTCCAGTTGATGGCCTTGTTGGCATCCTGGAAGTACTGCACGGTGTGGCACTTCGCACAGGTGGTCGCCACAACCTGTTTGCCGAGTTCGGCGACGTGCTGGTAGCGCATCTGCACCTTCACCGCATCCCGGCTTTCTTCATCGATGTTCACGACCTGCTGGGTCGGCTCAGGCAGTTCGCCCTGGTAGTAAGGGAAGTTGAATTTGTGCTCACCGACTGGTAGCAGCACGTCATGGGATCTGCCCCATGGCACCTTGATGACCTGCGCCTCCCCGTCGCTGATCAGGGTGACTTCCCATTGCTCCGGCGCCTCGCCACTGAATGCAGGCTTGGCCGGTGCAACCACGGTGGCCTTGACGGGTTGGAACGGTGGCCGTTCGATGTAGGCGAGTTGCACGACCTGCGCGTTCGGCGAGTCACTCAGCGTCACCTGCTGCTGGCGCTGGCTGGGTATCAGCTCACCGACGTTGTCCAGCGTGACCGTATACGTGCCGGCAGCCAGGCCCTTGATGCTCAGTGGCGACTCACCCCAGGCGACATCGAAACGCCGGCTGCGTCCATCGCTGCCCTTGAGCGTGCCACTGATCATCAGTGGCCGTACCTCGGGGCTTGGCGCCGCAGTGGGTTGCAGTTTGAGCAGGCTCTTGCCTATCACTTGCGTGGAGTCGAAGGTGATCCGGTAGATCACCCCGGCCAAGTCGTCGGACACCAGCAGCGAGTTGTCGCTCAATGGCAACATGTCGACTGGGCGGCCCAGGCACGAATCGTCCAGGCAATACACATTGAAGTGTTCTGTCGAGCCTCCCCAACCCGTTACCAGCGGGATCTGGTTGATAACCTCACGTCCGTCCTTGACTGTGAGCATGCGCAGCTCCATGCCTGGGCTGGCCTTGATCCCTGTGCCATGCACGGCCACCAGCAGGCGCTGGAGATTGGCGGCGTCGTTGTAGAACCCGTTCCAGAATTCGATGCCCAGCGGTGCGGTGTTGCTGCCCAGTTCATAGGCGGGCGCCTGATAATCTTCAGGCTTGAGCAGGTGCAATGGCTTGTCCGAAACGATCGCCCCATCGGCCAATGGCGGCACGATAGAGCCTGGCTCCTGGTATTCCTCCTGGGTAAACCCAGGCACATCGCGGCCGTAGAAATATGGCACGCCGAAATGCTGCCCTTCCTGGCTGATCAAGTTGACTTCGTCGGAGTTCAGGTAGCCCTGCCGGTTGTTATCGGTGAACCAGATCTTGCCGTCCGGGTGCCAGGTGAAGCCGACCGCGTTGCGCACGCCTCTGGCCAGCACCCGCGAGGTGGCGTTTTCGATGTCATAGCGCAAGACGGTGCCGTAACGCCCATCTGGCGGAATGATGCAGGTATTGCAGGGAATACCGACGGCGGTATAAAGACCCTTGTCCAATGGATCAATCGGGTTGAAGTGCAACGGATGCTTCTGGTGCCAGATACGCTGACCAGGCCGGGCAAGCGGGAAGGCGGTGTCGTCGGCGGGGAAGTTCATCACCACTTCAGGCTTAGCATCACGATAGTGCTCATCGACATTGCGCACCCGATACAACTTGCCGGAGGTCGAGAAATACAGGTCGCCATCGCGGTACACCACGCCATGCGGCTCTTCCAGCCCTGAGGCCAGCAAATACACCCCTGTTGGCTTACCGGCCTCGTCCAGCGGGATCGCATAGATGAACCCGGCCGTGCGCGCTTCATAGGTGTAGACGGGGATGGCACTGGAGCCGACGTAAAGCACCCGGTTGCCCATCGCCATTTGCCGCGGTTGATACAAGCCGCTGGCGAACAGTTCCACCTTCACACCTGGCAGCGTTACTAGCCTGCTCAGGTCCAGTGGCTGGCGAAACTTGACCTCGAAGCTGATCTTTTCTGGCGTGTCAGGTTTGAATTCGACCTGGGTAGGCGTGGTCAGCGGCAGGTAACCCTGCGCTTCGTTCATGATCAGGTCGTACTTGCAGGCAGGAAGGTCAGGCAAAGTCAGCACTTCATCAGAACGCCCCGAGAACGGAATCGTCTCTTTTTTGCAGCGCAGCACGCCACTGACCTCAAGGTTGCGCCGCCCTGCCGGCCCGACCCCTTGCGCCGATGCCGTGAACGGTACCTTGCCCGCCACTGTGGTGAATGACAGTTCCAGGGTGTTGGTCTGGGGCTGAGCATTACAAGCACCAAGGTCGTTCCACGCATCGCGCCAGAGGTCGCTACCGTTGAATGCCTCACCGGGGGAGTAAGGTGGCTGATTACACCACTGCCAGGCACCGACAGTACCCTCTCTGTCGTTTTTGCATTGGAAGGCCCTGCCAACATTGGTCACCAAACTGTCCTGGCTGTAGGGGGTTTCTCCAGCAGCGGGCTTTTCATAGGCAGGCGCTTGGCACTGTTCAGGCGTTGCCTGTCGTGTTTTCGAGCGCTCCTGCGAAGGTGCGAGGCTCATGTATCCCACCAGGCTTATCAGCAGTGCAGCAAGACCGAACGCAGCAAGACGGCGCATGAATCTTCTCCTTGTCGAAGCCACTCCGCGCACATGCGCAGGTGACAACCGCCCCGGTGCTCCAGTGGCCGATATGACCAAGCGAACCCGGGATCTATGAACCGTTCGTGCGCAACTGCCGATATGCGAGAGCGATGAGCAGGACAGTAAGCCAGCATCCTTTTTGTGGGTACTGGCAGAAATGCTAGGTACCCGGCGGGTCAGCGTGCCTATTCGATCGCTTGCGCCTGCGAACCGATTGGGGGACGCTGGGCGCTCAGAGCGTCATTACAATGCGGGCGCTATGCCCCATGCCCCTGCGGAGCCTTCATGTCTCACCCTTTCGTTACCCTCACCCCCGACCTGGTCCTGGACGCCGTGGAAAGCATTGGCTTTCTCAGCGACGCCCGGATCCTGTCGCTGAACAGCTACGAGAACCGCGTCTATCAGGTGGGCATCGAAGACTCGCAGCCGCTGATCGCCAAGTTCTACCGCCCAGGCCGCTGGAGCGATGAGGCCATCCTCGAAGAGCACCGCTTCACCGCTGAGCTTGCCGATTGTGAAGTGCCGGTGGTCGCGCCTCTCCAGCACGACGGCCGCACGCTGTTCGAGCACCAGGGTTTTCGCTTCACCCTGTTCCCCCGCCGCGGCGGCCATGCCCCGGAGCCCGGCAACCTCGACCAGCTGTATCGCCTCGGCCAGTTGCTCGGCCGCCTGCACGCCGTGGCCGCGACACGCCCGTTCGAGCACCGCGAAGCATTGGCTGTGGACAACTTTGGCCACGCGTCACTGCAAACCCTGCTTGAGGGCAACTTCGTACCGCGGGAATTGCTACCTGCCTTTGAGTCCGTCGCCCGCGACCTGCTGAAGCGGGTCGAGGACATCTACGCGCGCACCCCGCACAAGGTGATGCGCCTGCACGGCGACCTGCACCCCGGCAACCTGATGCATCGCGACGAGGTGTATCACGTCGTCGACCTCGACGACTGCCGCATGGGCCCAGCGGTGCAAGACCTGTGGATGATGCTCGCTGGTAGCCGCGAGGAACGCCTCGGCCAACTGGCAGAGCTGATCGACGGCTACAACGAGTTCCACGACTTCGACCCACGCGAGCTGCCCCTGATCGAGCCCTTGCGAGCCTTGCGCCAATTGCACCACAGCGCCTGGCTGGCCCGTCGCTGGGACGACCCGGCCTTCCCGCGCAGCTTCCCCTGGTTTGGCCAACCGCGCTACTGGGGCGACCAAATTCTGGCACTGCGCGAGCAGATGGCGGCCCTCGATGAACAACCGCTGAAATTGTTCTAGATGTGTGCTGACCTCTGTCTACAATAGGCGTCGCTTTATTTAGCTACCTAAGCAAGGATTCTGCATGCACGCCGCAAACCCGCAACGCGGGTACATCCTGGGCCTCAGCGCCTACATCATTTGGGGCCTGTTCCCCCTGTACTTCAAGGCCATCCAGAGCGTCCCCGCCGTGGAGATCATCGTCCACCGGGTGCTCTGGTCGGCGTTGTTCGGTTCGTTGCTGCTATTGGTATGGAAGCACCCTGGCTGGTGGCGCGAATTACGCAACAACCCGCGCAGGCTGGCCATCCTCGCCCTGAGCGGCGCGCTGATCGCGGGTAACTGGCTGACGTATGTGTGGTCCGTGAACAACGGCCGCATGCTCGAAGCCAGCCTGGGCTACTACATCAACCCGCTGATCAACGTGTTGCTGGGCATGCTCATCCTCGGCGAGCGCCTGCGCCGCCTGCAATGGCTGGCGGTGGCCATGGCGACCGTGGGGGTGGCCCAGCAGGTGTGGCAAGTGGGCAGCCTGCCCTGGGTGTCGCTGGTGCTGGCGCTGAGCTTCGGCTTTTATGGGTTGATCCGCAAACAGGCGCCGGTGGCAGCGCTGCCGGGCCTGGTGGTGGAAACCTGGATGTTGGTGCCGCTGGCCCTTGGCTGGATGTTGCTGCACCCCGCTGCCCTGAGCGCACAGGGCGCGTTCTACACCAGCAGTGAAGCGTTGTGGTTGATGGCGGCAGGGCCAGTGACCCTAGTACCGCTGGTGTGCTTCAACGCCGCCGCACGCCACCTGCCGTATACCACCTTGGGCTTCCTGCAGTACCTGGCGCCGACGCTGGTGTTGCTGCAGGCAGTGTTGCTGTTTGACGAGCATTTGTCGTCGAGCACCCTGGTGGCGTTCATGTTCATCTGGGCGGGTTTGGCGATTTATAGCGTCGATGCCTGGTTGAATTTGCGCAAACGCGCTTGATCAAAAAATAATCAAAACTCTGCAGCCCATGTAGTTCGTGGCCTGCAGAGACATCTCCAGAGGTTATCCACACCCTCGTCCCCGTGCTTTGTGCACAAGCTGCTGATATTTGGGTGTTTTTTGATCAAAACCTTGCAAGGCGCATGTTACCTGGGCTGGAGAGGTGCGCCCCCAGGTTATCCACAGGGCCGTACCTGTGAAATGGGGGATAACCCTGGGGTCCGCTTCGCGGCCCATTCGCAGCACAAGGCTGCTCCTACAGAGGTTGCGCGGTACCTGTAGGAGCAGCCTTGTGCTGCGAATGGGCCGCAAAGCGGACCCGGCAATCTCAAATCAATCCTCCGCCCGCAACTCCAACTCCACCATCAAATCATCCGCCAAACTCTCCAACCGTTGCCGCAGCTCATCCAGCGACAACGTCAACGGCAAGGCCAACAGCGCATTGGCATGAAACAGCGGCTCGCTGCTCATCGGTGCAGGCCGCACTTCGGTGGTAAAGCGCTCCAGGTTCACCCCAAGCTCGGCCAGCAGCCGGGTGATATCACGCACGATCCCCGGCCGGTCATTGCCCACCAGCTCCATGGCGATCGGCTTCCAGGTGCACGAGGGCTCGATGCCGCTCTCGGCAATCAGCACGCGAATGTCATACCGCGCCAAGCCCTGCAGCGACGCCACCAGCTCTGTGTAATTTTCTGCCGGCACCGCCACCCGCAAGATGCCAGCAAACTGCCCGGCCATGCGTGACATGCGGCTTTCCAGCCAGTTGCCGCTGTGGTCCGCGATGCATTGGGCAATGCGTTCGACCTGCCCGGCCTTGTCAGGGGCAATCACAGTGAGTACAAGATGATCCACAAGCCCTTCCTCTGCGTCGAACCGCGCTGGGCGGCGATAAACCGGGGGATCGATTGAGTATAGGCAAGGCGCGGCAACCTGCCGCAGGGCAATCGACATAACGAATCGTGTACTGTTTCAAGATTTATCTGGAACAATCCACCTGTTTTTTGCGAACATACCCACTCCCAGCGTGACCATACGCGACCAACGGGTCGCACAACGACGCTTTTAGTCTGATTTTGCCCCGCCTACTGCTTCATGTAGTATCCCGTGGCGCGGACTACAAAACGTCGTTTGGATGTCTGCCAAGGCGCCTGTGAAAATACGCACACTGCCCGCCAGCCCGTCTGGCAGGCCGCACCCAGCCGCCCTAGGGTTCATTCACCCAGGGCACGCACTGGTGCCGTGTTTAGAGAAGCGCTACAGGCTTAATACAGAAGAGCGAAATAGCTGAGCAGAGTGAGGCAAGCAATGACTGGATACGTTCAAGTCGGTGGCCTTCAGGTCGCCAAGGTCCTGTACGACTTCGTGAACAACGAAGCCATCCCAGGGACCGGCATCGTCGCCGAGCAGTTCTGGGCAGGTGCAGAGAAGATCATCAATGACCTCGCTCCAAAGAACAAAGCCCTGCTCGCCAAGCGCGACGAGCTGCAAGCCAAGATCGACGCCTGGCACCAGGCACGCAAAGGCCAGGCCCATGACGCCGTAGCCTACAAAAGCTTCCTCCAGGAAATCGGCTATCTGCTGCCACAAGCCGACGATTTCCAGGCCACCACACAAAACGTGGACGAAGAAATCGCCCGCATGGCCGGCCCGCAGTTGGTCGTGCCGGTGATGAACGCCCGTTTCGCCCTGAACGCCGCCAACGCCCGCTGGGGCTCGCTCTACGACGCCCTGTATGGCACCGATGCCATCAGCGATGAAGGCGGCGCCGAGAAAGGCCAGGGTTACAACAAAGCGCGTGGCGACAAGGTCATCGCCTTCGCTCGCGCCTTCCTCGACGAAGCCGCGCCACTGGCTGCGGGCTCGCATGTCGACTCCACCGCCTACAGCATCCAGGGCGGCAAGCTGGTGGTCGCCCTCAAGGGGGGCAGCAACAGCGGCCTGCGTGACGACGCACAACTGATCGGCTTCGTCGGTGACGCCGCCGCGCCGACCGCCGTGCTGCTCAAGCACAACGGCCTGCACTTCGAAATCCAGGTCGATGCCAGCACCCCGGTCGGCAGCACCGATGCCGCCGGCGTCAAAGACATCCTGATGGAATCGGCACTGACCACCATCATGGACTGCGAAGACTCGGTTGCGGCTGTAGACGCCGATGACAAGGTCATCGTCTACCGCAACTGGCTGGGCCTGATGAAAGGCGACCTGGCTGAAAGCGTGAGCAAGGGTGGCAAGACCTTCACCCGTACCATGAACCCAGACCGCGAGTACGCCGCGCCTAACGGTGGCAGCGTCACCCTGCACGGTCGTTCGCTGTTGTTCGTGCGCAACGTGGGTCACCTGATGACCAACCCGGCGATCCTCGATGCCCAGGGCAACGAAATCCCGGAAGGCATCCAGGACGGGCTGTTCACCAACCTGATCGCCCTGCACAACCTCAACGGCAACACCACCCGCAAGAACACCCGCACCGGCAGCGTGTACATCGTCAAGCCGAAGATGCACGGCCCTGAAGAAGTGGCCTTTGCCGCCGAAATCTTCAGCCAGGTCGAAGAACTGCTGGGCATGCCGCGCAACACCGTCAAGGTCGGCATCATGGACGAGGAGCGCCGCACCACGGTCAACCTCAAGTCCTGCATCAAGGCCGCCGCCGAGCGCGTAGCGTTCATCAACACCGGCTTCCTCGACCGCACCGGTGACGAAATCCACACCTCCATGGAAGCCGGCGCTGTCGTGCGCAAAGGCGCCATGAAGAACGAGAAGTGGATCGGCGCTTACGAGAACAACAACGTCGACGTGGGCCTGGCCACCGGCCTGCAAGGCCGTGCGCAGATCGGCAAAGGCATGTGGGCCATGCCCGACCTGATGGCCGCCATGCTTGAGCAGAAGATCGCTCACCCGCTGGCCGGCGCCAACACCGCCTGGGTACCTTCGCCGACTGCCGCGACCCTGCATGCCCTGCACTACCACAAGGTCGATGTGCAGGCACGTCAGCGCGAGCTGGCTACGCGCACCCCGGCGTCGGTCGACGACATCCTGGCCATCCCGCTGGCCGCCGACACCAACTGGTCGGACGAAGAGATCCGCAACGAGCTGGACAACAACGCCCAAGGCATCCTCGGTTACGTGGTGCGCTGGATCGATCAGGGCGTGGGTTGCTCGAAAGTGCCGGACATCAACAACGTCGGCCTGATGGAAGACCGCGCCACCCTGCGCATCTCGGCCCAGTTGCTGGCCAACTGGCTGCGCCATGGCGTGGTCAGCGAGGCGCAGGTGCTGGAAAGCCTCAAGCGCATGGCGGTGGTGGTTGACCAGCAGAACGCCAGCGATGCCCTGTACCGCCCGATGGCGCCGAACTTCGACGATAACGTCGCGTTCCAGGCGGCTGTGGAGCTGGTGATCGAAGGTGGCAAGCAGCCGAACGGTTATACCGAGCCGGTACTGCACCGCCGTCGTCGCGAGTTCAAGGCGCGTAACGGGCTGTAAATCGCAAGGGGCCGCTGCGCGGCCCATTCGCGGGCAAGCCCGCTCCCACAGGTACCCCACTCAGCTCGAATGCAGTGGGGTACTTGTGGGAGCGGGCTTGCCCGCGAATGCTATGGCACAAGCAACCGACCTACTTGAGCCCTAACTCCTGCTTCACTAACCTCAGCAGTTTCTCCAGATCCACAGGTTTGAGCAGAAAATCCACCACCCCAAGGTGCATCACATCCACCGCCTCTTTCACATCGGTGTCACCCGACACCACGATGATCGACAACGCCGCCCACCTCGACTCACGAATCTGCCGGATCAACGCCATTCCATCCTTGGGTTCCATGCGCAGATCAGTAATCATCAGGGCAATTCTGGGTTCCCAGTGCAGCTTCCACAGCGCTTCCAGAGCACCGTCGGCCGTCATGCAATCGATGCCTCTGCTTTTCAGATAGTAGCTCAGCGCCTTCCTGTTCACGGCATTGTCATCGACCACCAGCACCACCGGTCGGGGCGCAACAGGCGCACTTACCACGGCCAGTGCCTCGCGTTCGGCGTCACTCAGGAGGTCGTCATGCTCAACCATGGTCATCTCGTCAAAAAGTCGTGCTCACGGTAAGACCGCATCTTGCGATATTGATCACACGCCGCTCATAGACTTACGTCCAATGGGCACCACAGCGCAGCCAGCCGACCATGGGGACCGAGAACAACAAGGCCGGCACCTATATATAGATATATATAGTTCGGCGTAGCGATACGGTCAGCTTCATGAGTAAAAAGGACGCCTACAGCCAGGCGGGCAGGACGGCTGTGCTACAGAACATACAAGGCACGTTGCAGTTTCTGCAGCGCTTCCCCCCGTTCAACCAGATGGAGCACGGCCACCTGGCGTATCTGGTCGAGCAGTGCCAGCTGCGCTTCTATGCCAGCGGCGAAAGCATCGTCAAACCCGCCGATGGCCCGGTCGAACACTTCTACATCGTCAAGCAGGGGCGCGTCGTGGGCGAGCGCCAGCACCTGGTCAAACCCGGGGTGGAAACCACCTTCGAGATCACCAGCGGCGAGTGCTTCCCCCTGGCCGCGCTGCTGGGCGAGCGTGCCACCCGCACCGAGCACCTGGCCGGTGAGGACACCTTCTGCCTGCAACTGAACAAGGCCGCGTTCATCCGCGTGTTCTCCTTGTCAGAAGCCTTTCGCGACTTCGCCCTGCGCGGGGTCAGCAGCCTGCTCGACCAGGTCAACCAGCAAGTGCGCCAACGTGCCGTGGAAACCCTCGGCACCCAGTACTCGTTGAATACCCCCTTGGGCGAACTGGCCATGCGTCACCCGGTGGTCTGCAGCCCCGACATGCCGCTGCGCGACGCCGTGCGGTTGATGCACGAGCAGCAGGTCGGCAGCATTGTCGTGGTCGACCCCGCACGCTACCCGATCGGCATCTTCACCCTGCGCGACCTGCGCCAGGTGGTAGCCGCCGCGGATGCCCACCTGGGTGCGCCGATCGAGCAGCACATGACCGCCAAACCGTTCTACCTCAGCCCGCAGGCCAGCGCCTTCGACGCCGCCATGGCCATGACCGAGCGGCACATCGCCCATGTTTGCCTGGTGGACAACCAGCGCCTGTGCGGGGTGGTCTCCGAACGTGACCTGTTCTCCCTGCAACGGGTCGACCTGGTGCACCTGGCGCGTACCATTCGTCATGCACCACGCCTGGAAACCCTGGTTTCCCTGCGCGGTGAAATCAGCCAACTGGTCGAGCGCATGCTCGCCCACGGCGCCTCGTCGACGCAGATCACCCAGATCATCACGCTGCTGAACGACCACACCGTCTGCCGGGTCATCGAACTGGCCCTGGCCGAGCGCGGCGACCCAGGCGTGCCCTTCAGCTGGCTGTGTTTCGGCAGCGAAGGGCGGCGCGAGCAGACCCTGCACACCGACCAGGACAACGGCATCCTGTTCGAAGCCCGCGACAGCGCCGAAGCCGACGCGGTCCGCGCCCGCCTACTGCCACTGGCGCAGTACATCAACCAATGCCTGGCCCAGTGCGGTTTTACCCTGTGCAAGGGCAATGTCATGGCCGGCAACCCCGAGCTGTGCCTGTCACGCAGCGAATGGGCACAGCGCTTTGCCGGCTTCGTCCGCGAGGCCAGCCCGGAAAACCTGCTGGCTTCGAGCATCTATTTCGACCTGCGTGTGGTCTGGGGCGACGAGCAAGGCTGCGAACAACTGCGCCAAAGCCTGCTGGCGCAGGTGGCCGACAACCGCCTCTTCCAGCGCATGATGGCCGACAACGCCCTGCGCCAGCGCCCACCCGTGGGCCGCCTGCGTGAATTCGTGCTGACCCGCCAAGGCAATGACAAGGCCGCCACCCTCGACCTCAAGGTGCAGGGCCTGACGCCCTTCGTCGATGGCGCGCGGTTGCTGGCCCTGGCCAATGGCATCGGTGCCTGCAACACCCTCGAGCGCTTGCGCCAACTGGTGACGAAAGGCGTCATCGAGCCACTCGACGGCGCAGCGTATGAAGAGGCTTACCACTTCATCCAGCAAACCCGCATGCAGCAGCACCAGCGCCAGACCCGCGATAACCTGCCCTACTCCAACCGCGTCGACCCAGACAGCCTCAACCACCTGGACCGGCGCATTCTGCGGGAGTCGCTGCGCCAGGCGCAGCGCCTGCAAAGCAGCCTGGCCTTGCGGTACCAGCTATGAGCCTGTTCGCCTGGCTACGCCCCAGCATGCCCGACCTGGACGACGCCTCGCGCCAGCGCCTGGCGCAGTTGCCCAAGCCGTCGGCGCTGGGGGTGTGCACGTTGCGTGAACAGCGCTGGGTGGTGCTGGACCTGGAAACCAGCGGCCTCAACCCAAACCGTGACCAGGTGTTGTCGATTGGCGCCGTGGCCATCGAAGACGGCGCCATCGACTTTGCCCAGCAGTTTGAACGCACCCTGTACCGCCCGACCCAAAAGACCAACGCCAGCGTGTTGATCCACGGGCTGGGGCCCAGTGCCCTGGCGGCCGGCTGCGACCCGGTCGAGGCCTTGCTCGACCTGCTCGACTTCATTGGCGATAGCCCAGTGCTGGCGTTCCATGCGCCCTTCGACCAGCGCATGCTCGCGCGTGCGCTGAAAGAAAGCCTGGGCTATCGCCTGCAGTTGCCGTTTCTCGATGTTGCCGAACTGGCGCCGATGCTCAACCCCGACACGGTGCTGCGCGAAGCCGGGCTGGATGACTGGGTTGCGCGTTTTGGCCTGCAGGTGGAAGAGCGCCACCATGCCAGTGCCGATGCCCAGGTGACTGCTGAGCTGGCTTTGATCCTGTTCAGCCAGGCCCGCCGCCAGCAGTTGGACAGCCCGTTGCAGCTGGAGCAGCGGTTGCGGGGGTGGCGTCGGCGTAAGGTGCATAGTCACGGCCTGTGAATTTTATGATGGCCCCACTGGCCCTTTCGCGGGGCAAGCCCGCTCCCACAGGGAATGCGCTGCCCTTGAAGCCAGTGAGATCCTGTGGGAGCGGGCTTGCCCGCGAAGGGGCCGGCATAGGAAACACAGCACCATAGTGGCAATCCGATAAGCGTCCATTGCGCCCCGCCCCCTGCCTCTGCAACAATCGCGAATAATTATCGTTAGTTAATGCATTCGTTCCGGGGGGACGCTGCTTGTCTTCTGCACACAGCCCACACGCCGAGCTGGTCGGTGCGCTTTACCGCGACCATCGCAGTTGGCTGCTCGCCTGGCTGCAACGCAGCATGGCCTGCCGTCAGCGTGCCGAAGACCTGAGCCAGGACACCTTCGTGCGCCTGCTCGGCCGTGATCGGCTGGAAACGCCCCGCGAGCCACGCGCCTTTCTGGCCGCCGTGGCCAAAGGGCTGATGTTCGACCATTTCCGCCGCACCGCGCTGGAGCAGGCCTACCTGGCCGAACTCGCCCTGCTGCCCGAAGCCGAACACCCCTCCCCGGAAACCCAGCACCTGATTCTCGAAGACCTCAAAGCCATCGACCGTCTGCTGGGCAAACTGTCGAGCAAAGCGCGGGCGGCCTTCCTGTACAACCGCCTGGACGGCATGGGCCATGCCGAAATCGCCGAGCGCCTTGGCGTTTCGGTATCGCGGGTACGCCAGTACATCGCCCAAGGCCTGCGCCAGTGCTATGTGGCCTTGTACGGGGAGCCGACGTGAACGGCTCACCGGTATCGTCCCGCGTCCTGGAAGCGGCCATCGCCTGGAAGCTGAGCCTGGATGAAGGCAGCGGCACGCCTGATGAGCGCAACGCGTTCATGCGCTGGCACGCCGCCAGCGAAGAGCATGCCCGCGCCTGGCGCCAACTGGGCAGCCTCGACCAGCGCGTGAGCGCCGCTGCCGGGCCTGCGCGCCAGGCACTGCTGCAGTCGCGGGCCGGGCTGCGGCGGCGCATCGGCAAGGTTGGCAGCGGCCTGGCCGGGATGTTGCTGCTGGGCTCACTGCTGGCCTGGGTCGGCGCCCCCTCGCTGTCACCGAACTATTGGCTGGCCGACCAACGCACCGCCACCGGCGAGCTGCGCACCCTGCGCCTGGAAGACGGCACCCTGCTGAGCCTGAACACCCATACCGCGGTGGATATCGACTACCAAGGCGAGCAACGGGTGATCGTGCTGCACCAGGGCGAAATCTCGGTCGAGACTGGCCACCAAGACCCACGCCCGTTGCTGGTACGCACCGACGACGGTCGCCTGCGCCCGCTGGGCACACGCTTCCTGGTACGCCGTGAGGCACAGGGCACACGCCTGGAAGTGCTGCAGGCCTCGGTCGCGGCCATGCCGCTGAACAGTGGCGACGAGCAGGTGTTGCGCGAAGGCCAGCAGGTGCTCATGGATGCCAACGGGCTTGGCCAGGTCGGCACAGTCGCCGTCGGCGCCGATGCCTGGACCCGCGGCATGCTGGTGGTGGACAACGTGCGCTTGGCTGACTTGCTGGCCGCGCTTGGGCATTACCGCAGCGGCCATCTCGGGGTGGCTGACGAAGTTGCCGACCTGCGTGTCACCGGCAGCTTCCCGCTGACCGACACCGACCTAGCCCTGGCGTCGCTGGAGCCGGCACTGCCGGTGCAGATCGAGCGGCATACGCCGTGGTGGGTGACCGTCAAGGCCAAATAGTGATCTGTTGTTCTGGCGCGAATGCACTGTAGGAGCAGCCTTGCGCTGCGAAGAGGCCCGCGACAACACAGTGGATCTTCGCTGCTTTCACTGGCCTCTTCGCAGCACAAGGCTGCTTCTACAGCGGATGGCGTTTGAACGGGCATCGCCGGTTCTTGAAGTCTTTTTACTTTTTTTTCGACAAGCCCTGTCACTTTTGAAATCTCGCTCGGCAAGGAAGCAGTTAGCACTTATCCGTCTTGGAGCCGCTGCATGTCCCGTACTGTCGATCGTATCCTGCGCCCCAGCCTGATGGCCCTGGCCATTGGCCTGGCCGCGCCGCTGGCCAGCCCTGCCCTGTTCGCCGCCGAGCAATCCGCCCAGCGCGCCTACGACCTGCCTAGCGCGCCCTTGGCCAGCACCCTCAACCAGATCGCCAGCCAATCAGGCATCGCCCTGGCCATCGACCCGGCCCTGGTCAGCGGCCGCACCTCGGCCCCGGTCAACGGCCAGTACGACGGCATCGGCGCCTTGCAGGCCGCCCTGCGCGGCACTGGGTTGCAGCTGCAGCAGAGCAGCGTTGGCAGCTACAGCCTGGTGGCCGTCCCGGACGGCACCCTGGCACTGCCGGAAACCACCGTGAACGCCGACAGCGTCAGCGAAAGCGCCTGGGGCCCGGTAGAGGGCTACCTCGCCCAGCGCACCGCCGCCGGCACCAAGACCGATACCGCGCTGGTCGAAGTCCCCCGCTCCATCTCTGTTGCCACACGCCAGCAAATGGCCGACCGCGGCGTGCACAGCCTGGATGATGCCGTGCGCTACATGCCCGGCATCGTGTCTGCCAGCTTCGGCAGCGACACACGCTATGACTGGATGCGCGTGCGTGGCTTCGAGCCGACCCAGTTCCTCGATGGCCTGCCGCTGCCCCGTGGCGTGTACGCCAACCCGAAAGCTGAAACCTGGAACCTCGACCGCCTCGCACTGCTGCGCGGCCCGGCTTCCTCGATCTATGGGCAAACCCCACCGGGCGGCCTGCTGGACATGGTCAGCCGTCGCCCACAAGCTGAAAGCACCCACGAAATCGAACTGCAGTACGGCAGCGACAACCACCGCCAGATCAACTTCGCCAGCACCGGCAAAATCGACGACCAAGGTCAGTTCCTGTACAGCGTCAGTGGCGTGATCCGCGATGGCGGCACCCAGATCGACCATATCGACGACAAGCGCTACAACATCGCCCCGAGCCTGACCTGGAACATCGACGACGACACCTCGCTGACCTTGCTGACCCAGTTCACCCGCGACGATACCGGCGCCACCAGCCAGTTTCGGCCGATCCAGGGCACCAAGATCGACATGCCGTTCGGCAAGATCTCCCACCACAAAAACCTGGGCGATCCGGACTACGAGTTCTACGACCGCACCTACTACGCGCTGGGCTATGCCTTCGAGCATCGCATCAACGATGTCTGGCAGTTCCGCCAAAACCTGCGCTACACCAAGTCGGACCTGGCGTTCCAGACCATCACCCCCGGCAGCTACTACGAGGGCGGTGGGCCAGTACAAGACGATGGGACTGTCAGCCGCATGTCCACCAACGTCGACGAAGACATCAGCCAATTCGCCGTGGACAACAACTTCCAGGCTGACTTCGCCAGCGGGGACATTACCCACACCCTGCTGATCGGCCTGGACCACCAGCGCGTCAACACCAACTACCTATCGATCTACGGCTTCAACGTACCGAACAGCAACGTCAACAACCCGGTTTACGGGCTGCCGATCACCCGCCCGGATCGCTCCACGGCGTTCTATGACTACAACCAGAAAACCCGTCAGACGGGCCTGTATGTCCAGGACCAGATGGCACTGAACAACTGGCGCCTGACCCTGGGTGGCCGGGAAGACTGGGTGCACACCGGCACCAAGTACCTCAACCAGGGCGATGCCACCAACACCCAACGTGACAAGCAATTCAGCGGCAACGCGGCGATCAGCTATGTGTTCGACTCGGGCTTTGTACCGTATCTGTCGTATGCGGAGTCGTTCCAGCCGGTCAGCAATGCCGCCGTGTCTGCCACGGAGTCGTTCAAACCGACCGAAGGCAAGCAATGGGAGCTGGGTATCAAATACCAACCGCCAGGTTCCAACACGTTGCTGTCGGCAGCCGTGTATGACCTGACCCAGAAAAACGTCTCGGTCACCAACACCATCGGCAACGTGAGCGTCACCAGCCAGACTGGCGAAGTGAAAGTGCGCGGCCTGGAGCTGGAAGCGGTATCCGACGTCAGCGAAAACCTCAAGCTGACTGCTGCCTACACCTTGGCCAAGTCCGAAGTGCAAAAGGGCGACTACAAAGGCAACCGCCTGCAACTGATGCCCAACCAGCAAGCCTCGCTGTGGGCCGACTACACCTGGCACAGCGGCGTGCTTGACGGTTTCGGCATCGGCGGTGGCGCGCGCTACACGGGCAACACCTATGGCGACCAGGCCAACACCTACCTGGGCAAGGCCAATGCCTACACCGTGTTCGATGCCTCGGTGCACTACGACCTCGGCCGCCTGAACAACAGCCTCAAAGGCGCGTCGGTGGCGGTCAACGCGACCAACGTGTTCAACAAGGACTACCTCTCCACCTGTGACAGTTACTACTGCTACTACGGCGATGAGCGCAGCGTCGTTGCCAGCGCCACCTACAAATGGTGATGACCTGACAACCCACGCGCGCCGGCCAAGCCGTCCTTCAGGGGGCGGCTTTGGTCTTTCTGGACGTCGAGAAACAAAATGAAATGAAAAGCTCAACCATCCGCCGCTGGTCCTTCATCCACACCTGGAGCAGCCTGGTCTGCACCCTGTTCCTGATGGTGCTGGCCCTCACCGGCCTGCCGCTGATTTTCCACCACGAGCTGGAACACCTGCTCGGCGATGCACCGCAACTGCGCGAAATGCCCGCCGGCACCCCGCACCTCGACCTGCAACAGTTGGTGCTCAAGGCCGAGCAACACCGCCCAGGGGAGGTGATGCAGTACTTCGGCTACGACGAGGACGAGCGCAACGGCGTGGTGGCAATCACAGCCGCGACCGCCGGCACCGAACCCAATGCGTCGCACACCTTCATGCTCGATGCCCGCACCGGCGAAGCCGTCGCCATGCCGGCTGCGAACGGCGGGTTCATGATGGTCATGCTGCGCCTGCACGTGGACCTGTTCGCCGGCCTGCCTGGCAAGTTGCTGCTGGCGTTCATGGGCGTGCTGTTCGTCGTGGCGATCGTTTCTGGCACCGTGCTCTACGCGCCGTTCATGCGCCGCCTGGATTTCGCCACGGTGCGCCACGACAAGTCCCGCCGCTTGCGTTGGCTCGACCTGCACAACCTGATCGGCGTGGTGACCCTGGCCTGGGCGCTGACGGTTGGCGTCACCGGTGTGATCAGCGCACTCTCCGACCTGGTCATCGCCGCCTGGCGCAACGACAGCCTGGCCGCCATGGTCGCCCCCTACCGTGATGCCCCGCCGCTCACCGAACGCGCCCCGGCCAGTCGCCTGTTGGCCATCGCTGAGCACGCGGCGCCCGGCATGCGCCCGGATTTCATCGCCTTCCCCGGCACGCGCTTTTCCAGCGAGCACCACTACGCCGTGTTCATGAAAGGCGCTACGCACCTGACCTCGCACCTGCTCACCCCGGTGCTGATCGATGCGCAGACCCTGCAAGTAACCGCCGTCGGCGAACGGCCCTGGTACATGGACGCCATGGGCCTGTCGCAGCCGCTGCACTTCGGTGACTACGGCGGGCGCCCCATGCAGATCCTCTGGGCGGTGCTCGACGTGCTGACCCTCATCGTGCTCGGCAGCGGCCTGTACCTGTGGTGGGGCAAGCAGCGTAAACCACGGGAGGCCAAGGCATGAGCCACGCGTCGCGATCGACCACTAAGATTTTCGCCTGGCCGGCACTTATCGCCCTGCTCGGTGCCCTAGGCCTGTTCGCTGCACTGCTGGGCGACGGCGCGTGGGACGGCTTGTCCTGGGTCGGCCTGGGCCTGCCAGCGTACTTGGCCCTGCGCGGCTTCTGGCGGCGTTGAGGTAATGGGTTAACGCAGCCGCCCGGCCAACGCGGTGCAGCATGGTCCCCTTTCACCAGGAGATAGGCCATGACACCGCTGCTGCGCCTCCAGTCGCTGGACAGCCAACTCGACGCACTACTGCCCCCCTTGCCGGGTGTGGAACACAGCCTCGACCAAGCCCTGAGCACCCTGTTCCCCAACCCAGCGATCACCGCCCGGACCTTGTACTTCGGGCGCTTCCGCCTGCTGGACCTGGTCGGCTTCCACCTGTTCGACGGCGGCGCCTTCAAGCCACCGGCCGATACGCAAGCCCGACACGACGACCGCCCGCTCAACCTGCCAAGCGACTTCAACGCCCACATCGAACGCTTCTGCGCGACGCTTCGCCAAGGCCTGCATGCGCACCTGGCCAGCTATTGGCTGGCGCGTGACGAAAAAGGGTTGAGCCGGCAAGCACGCCTGGCCACCCTGCGCCGCGATCAACTGTTCACCGAGATGCGCTTGCGCAGCCACGACCAGACCTTGTCTGTGGAGCATGCCCGGCTGTTGACCACCTGCCTTGAATACCCACACCCCTGGCAACGTCGGCACCTGCCCGCCGCCAGCCGCCCGCAGCTGTACCGCCCGTTGCTGTCGGGCTCGGCGCCCAGCTGGCGCAGCCACTTGCCAGGCGTGCTGATCCTCACCGAGAACGGCCCGGAGGGCCGCTTGCTCGACGCACAGGAACCGGTCGGGCGGGCGCTTTTGTGCAGCATCGTGCATGGCATCGAAGCGTTCGACAGCCTAGCCGCCTTGCACGTGGAATTATGCGAACGCCTCGAAGACCCGGTGCAGAGCGAACCGCTGACCCGGCTGCTGGTGGTGAGCGCAGACCGCCAACATGCCCACCGGGCCGAACGCCTGCGCTACGACTGGTTCAGCGAGGACCTCGCCGAGGCGCAGGCCCTGGCCATTCGCGAGGCCCATGGCAAACGCCTGACCGCCGCCTGGCAGGCCGCCTGGGCGCAGGGCCTGCAACGCAGTATCGAACACCTCGACGCCCAACTGAGCAACGCACTGGACCTGCACCGCGAGCTCGGCAGCCAAGGTCCAGTAGCCACCCGCTATGGCCTGTTGCTGGAAAAGCACATGCCCGACTGGTTGCGCTCGACCTCGCAGCAAGGCGTTGCCCACATCATGCAAGCCATGCAAGAGCAGGTGGCGGCCATCAACGCCGCAGCCGCGCCAGGCATCCTCACGTTGGAGCAGTTCAACCAACGCCACACCCTGCTGGCCTGGGTGCGCCAGCGGCTGCGCGAGTTTCTGCAGCAAGACCCCGGTATCGACACCGCACCGGAGCAGATCTCGATCAGCGTGACCCTGGCCCGCCAGGTTGGCCCCATCAGCAACCCACTCGACACCAGCGCCTACATCCCCGTGGCCAGCCGCCCGCACGCGGGCGGGACGATCGAACTGGTCAACCAAAGCTACCGGTTGGATGAACTGGCACTGCTCAATATCGCCTGGTTCGACGTCGATTACTGGCTGACCGCCCGCGTGCACCTCGACGCGGATCAGCCGCTGCCAGCCCTGACGCCACTGCGGGTCAAGCAGATCGTACGGCGCCTGAATGCCGGCAGCGGCTACCAAGCCTACCTGCGCACCCAACTGCTCGATTCGCCCCATGGCCGCTGGCGCCAGCAAGCCTACGCGCAACTGTGCCGCACGCGCATGCACGCCGAAGCGGTCAAGGCGCGTTATGCCGGGCATTTTCAGCCGAGCACGATCGAGCAGGGGTATGGTTGGGCCGACTGCGTCATTCACTCACCCGACAGCCACAATCGGCCGCACCGCAACGAACAACAGGTGATCGCCCGGCAGATGCTGATCCAGGGGCAAACCCTGCAAGGTGTCGTGCTGCTGGTCTCGCCAGAGCACGCTTACCGCATCGTGGTCTACAGCCCCGACGCGCCAGACCGCCGCCCCTGGCGTGAATACAACAACGCTCGGGCGCTGATCCGCGCCGTGCGCAGCGATGCGCAGTTGCGCCACTATGTGTTGCAACGCTTGCCGCTGGGCAACCGAAGAAGCCTGGAGGCACTGCTGGTACAGGGCCGCCTGGGCTCACACATCAGCTTGCAGACCATCACCGGCAACCTGTACGACGCCCTCTACCGCGCCGAGGTCAACACCCTGATGGCCCAAGCCAATGCCGTGACCCGCAGCAATCAAGAACTGCTGGGGGAGTTTTCGGTCAATGTGCTCAGGCTGGTGCTGGATATCCTCACCCTGGTGCTGCCGCAGGCGGGCTCGACCGCACTGGCGTTCGGGCGCATGGGCATTTCCATCTGGGACGGTTTCGAAGCGCTCGACCGGGCCGACCATAACGGCGCGCTCCATCACGCAGTCGCCGCTCTTGGCCACGCCACCGCGGGGATCAACGACATGGCAGGCTCTGGGCTGATGCGCCGGGTCATGCGCGGCCTGCCCAAGCCGCCACCGGTGCCGCTGCCCCGGCATTACGAAGCGACTCCTGACGTAGCCAGGCTGCGCTACCGCATCGATGCACTGCACGACGAGGCCGTGTACGAACAGCAGTCGGCGAGCCCCGGCCTGTCGCAGTACTACGTGAGGGATAACCTGGGACGCTACTTCAATGTCACCTTCGACGGCACACGCTGGCGCGCCACCGACCCGAACCAGCCGAACACGTACCTGAAGCTGCCGATCAAGCGCTGCCTGGACGGCAGTTGGGTGGTCGACTCCCCAGTGCTCTGGTACGACGGGTTGCCGAATATCCAGCAACTGTTGGAGGACTGCCGCCTGACCACCCCGTTACACGGCACCGCGACCGAAGACGATGCCCAGCTGCTTCAGGACAACACCACGCTGTACCTGCAACTGGGCAGCCACCAGTTACCTGTGCGCCGCCATCTGCTCGCCGCTCACTACCACCTGGTATTGCCTGAGACGCTGCGCGGCACCGTGCCCGCGTGGGCAGTGCTGCGCTGGCAGGATGCGCAATGGCGCATCCGCGTGCGCCAGACCGGCCGCAGCAGCAACTGGCTGGCGCTGCCAGCAGCTTATTCGGACAACCGCGGCAGCAACCGGTCCAGCCGCTGATGCAAGGCACTGTCACGCGGCCAGTTGCGCAGCAGCCGCGCCCGGTCACGGGCATAGGCCGGGGCGAAGCTGAGCTGGGTGGCGTGCTGGCACATGGCATCGAGGTCGATCAGCGACCACTGGCCGTTGTCCCAGAACAGGTTGTGGCCCTTGAAGTCGCCATGGCTGATGCGCTCGCGGATCAGTTGCTGCATGACCTTCACCAGCGCGTCGACCTGCTCTTCAGGTGCCTCGCCGTTTTCCACATAGGGCGCAAAGCACGCGGTCAGGTCCGGGCCATCGACATAATCGGTGACCAAGTAGGCACGGCTGCGCAGGCCCATGACACGCTCCTCTAGCACTGCCAGAGGGCGTGGCGTGGCGATGTCGAGAAATTCCAGGCGGTGGCCTTCGATCCACGAGTGCCAGGCGCGGCTCGGGCGCCAGAAGCGCTTGAACCAGTGCGCGGTGTTCTTGATGTTGTAGCGTTTGAGCACCAGTTGCCGGCCATCGACCTCGATGCGGGCCACACTGGCGGCGCCACCGGTCTTGTACAAGTGGCCCTTGTCGATCAGCTCATCGGCATGCTCCAGCACCGGCAGCATGGCCTGCACCTCAGCGCGGCGAATCGCCCGCAGGCCCGAAAGGCTGCGCTTGACGCTGAACAGCGAGCACTCGCGGCCGGCCTTTTCCAGGTAGTCCTTCTGGCGCCAGCTGCGCACCTTGTCCACCTGCTTCTGCAGCGCTTCGAGTGGCAGCGGGTGCTCGGCATTGGCCAACAGGTAATGTACCAGCAGCTCTTCGATGAACGGCTCAAGGCGCTTGGGCAATTGGGCGAAGAACACGCCGAGGTTTTCCAGCACACGCGGGCGCGACAACTGCTGGCCCGGGGTCTCGGCCTTGATGCCCGCGCCGTCGATCAGGTACAGCTTGCCGCCATGGCGCAGCAGGTTGTCCAGGTGCAGGTCTTCCTGCCACAAGCCCTTGGCGTGCATCTGCGCCACCGCAGTCAGCGCCTCACCCAACACCGCGTGTTGCTCGTCTGCCAGTACGGGCAGGTGCTCCACGGCGGCCCAGGCATCGGCCAGGCTTTCGGCGCCATCCAGAAACTCGAACAGCAGCCAGCCGCCCTCGCCTTCCTTCAAACCATCAGCCAGCAGTTTCGGCGTGGCCAGGCCCTGCTCGGCCAGCCACTTGACGCCTTGCAGCTCGCGCTGGAAGTGCCGGGCAGCATTGCTGCCCACCAGCAGCTTGGCCAGCACCGGCGTGCCACGCCAGACACCAGCGCCCACATAACGCTGGCCGGGTAGCACACGCAGCAGGCTCAGCAGTTGCAGCTCGGCGCTGCCGGCGGCATCGGCCAGGTTCACGTTCAGGGGCAACGCCGGGGCGCGCCCGGCCTCTTTCAGTTCAGACAAACGCATCAGCGGGCCTCTTTTTCACGACGGCGTTGCGTCAGGCGTTGCAGCCAGGTGCCGACCAGCGTGCTGTCCGCCGGCTGCACCAGGTAGGCTGCCAGCAGGTGACGCACATCCGCCTCGCTCCAGGCCCGCGCACGGCGCAACAGGGGCTCCAGGTCCTTGAGCCGGTCACGCATGCCGAACAGCAGGGGCCGGGTTTTTTCCAGGTCGATCAGCTGGGCATCCCAGCCTTCGCGGCGTTGCCGTAGGAAGATGTGCTTGGGGTAGAAGCAGCCGTGCACCTGGCCAGCGCTGTGCAGCGTGCGCGCCAACTGGCCGCAGGCCTCGAGGATGCCGTTGCGTTCGGCATCGCCCAACTGCGGCCACTGAGCCAGCAGGCTGTCCAGGTCGGCCCACTCGTCCAGGGCACGGGTCATGAGGATCGCCCGGTGCTCGCCGGCCTGCTTGCGCTCGCCATAGAACACCGCTTGCAAGGCCGGAATGTGCAGCTTCTGGTAGCGGCTGATGTTGCGGAATTCGCGGGCGAAGGTCGGCTCGCCGAATGGCCGGTGCAAGGTTCGGGTGAGGTAGTCGCTCTGGCGCTTGAGGTAGTAGCCCTTGCCTTCGAGTTCCAGGCGGAACACGCTGCTCCAGCCCCCGCGGCCGGTGTTGGGCTCGTCCACGGCATCGAGTTGCAGCGCCCACAGCGCGTCGAAATCATTCAAGCCGTGGCGTTTGAGCAGCGCGAGGTCTGCGCTGGCCAGGTAATCGGTCATTCCCTTCCCTCGAAAAAGCTCAGCACTTGGCGAATCCGCTGCTTGTCGCGGGCGTTGAGCCTGTCGCGACCACGGTATTGCAGGTAGAAACGCAGGCGCTGGGTCGCCGACAGGTGGTATTTGGCGACCTTGTCCAGGCACGCCAGGTCTTTGATCATCCGGTGCCGCCACATGAAACCGCGCCAGAAGTCGCCGGTCGGGCAGTCGATGAAGAACAACGTGCCCTGGTCGTCGACCAGCAGGTTGCGCCACTTCAAGTCGTTGTGGGCAAAACGGTGCTCGTGCATGACCCGAGTATGGCGCGCCAGCTGGCGGCTGACGTGGTCGACCCAAGCGGGGTCTGACAGGCGCGGGTCTTTGCGTTCGGCCAAGGCCGACAGGTCTTCGGTGCGCGGCAGCTCGCGGGTGATCATCGCCCCGCGGCCAAACGCCAGGCCTTTGCGCTCCAGGCCCCAGGCGACCACTTCGGCGGTGGGAATGCCCCACTTGGCGAACTGCTTGAGGTTTTGCCATTCGGCCTTGATGCGCGGCCGGCCGAGGTAGCGGCGCATGTGCTTGCCCGCCCCAGTGTAACGCTTGACGTAGTAATTGACGCCCTCGCGCTCGATGCGCACCACTTCGCTGAGCGGGTCGCGGGTCAGGCGTTCACCCTGCAGGGCGAAGACTGCGTCAAGGCTGCCGAAATCCGCCGCCAGGTGTTCGTAGCCTGGCGCCAGTGTCCAACCCGCCATCAGAGTGCATCCCCATAGCGTTGTTTGCGGTCATAGAGTTTCTGCGCCTTGCGTTCCAGCCAGGCGAGCAGCGCGGCCTCGTCGGCAAGCACTTGGCGCAGCGGGCGCTGGAAGTAGCCACGCAAAAAGCGCAGTTTGTCGCGCCGGGTCAGGCCGATGTCCAGCGCCGAGAAGTACAGCGCGGCCAGGTCTTTGTCACGCCAGCGGCGGCTGATTGTCGCCCGGGTCTGGGCACGGTGCAGGTCGATGACCGACAGTTTGAAGTCTTCTGGCGTCACCGGGCGATCGGTGTGCAGCAGGAAGTGGCAGATGTAGCAGTCGCGGTGGTTGACCCCGGCGCGGTGCATGCCGCCGGTCATCTTCGCCACTTCGGCGATCAGCGCACGCTTGAGGCGTGGCGCGGGCGGCTGCTTGACCCAGTCGATACTGAAGTCTTCCAGGCTGATAGTCGGCGCCAGTTCTTCGGTCACGATGAACGAATGCTGAGTGGCCGGGTTGCTGCCGCGCTCTCCATAGGCGACGGCGGTCATGGTCGGCACGCCGACCTCGTGCAGGCGCTGGATGGCTCGCCATTCCTGGCCGGCACCGAGCACCGGCAGCTTGGCGCTGAACAGGTTCTTGAAGATCTCCCCCCAGCCGATGCCGCGGTGAATCTTGACGAAAAAACCCTCGCCCTCAACGACGGTGCGCAGCGTGCGGCGCCCTTCCAGCTCGCGGTACACCTCGCCTTGCAGCGCTTCCACGGCCTCGAAGGCATCACGCCCGGCCCACAAGCGCTTGAAGGGTTCGGCCAGTATCAGCTTCATGCGGTCTCCTGCCCCAGGATCACATCAGCAGCATGCTGCGGCATGCTGTACAGGTCGGCCGTATCGGCAAAGGCCAGGCCGTTGCGCGACCAGTCGGCACGGGCCTGCGGGTCTTCGAGCATGCGTTGCAGGTAGCCGTTGAGCTGTTCCTGTTCGAACGGCTCATCCAGCACCAGGCCGCTGTCGGCTTCGGCGATGTAATGGGCATAGCCACACACCTTGGAGACCAGCACCGGCAGGCCTGCCACCAGCGCTTCGAGCAGCACGGTGCCGGTGTTTTCGTTGTAGGCCGGGTGGATCAGCAGGTCAGCGCCCAGCAGGAAGCGTGGGATATCGCTACGCCCCTTGAGGAACTGCACCTGGTCGCCCAGGCCGAGGGTCGCGCCCTGCAGTTGGAAGACCTTGGGGTCGTCCTGGCCGATGACCATCAACCGGGTGCGCTTGCGCAAGGCCGACGGCAGCGCGGCCAAGGCCTTGAGGCTGCGGTCGACGCCCTTGGTCTTGAAGCCCGAACCGATCTGCACCAGCAGCAGGTCATCGTCGCCCAGGTTGAATTCCTGGCGGAACTCGGCGCGGATCTGGGCGGCGTTGGCCGGCGCCCGACGGTCCTGGGAAATGCCCGGCGGCAGCAGGTGGAAGCGTTCAGCCGGGGTGCCGTAGTGTTTGACGAACAGCGGCTGCTGCACCTCCGAGATCATCAGCACCTCGGTTTTCGAGTCTTTGGCGAACACCGCGCGCTCGTACTCGGCAAAGTGCCGGTAGCGGCCCCAGCGCTTATAGAGGCCGCCACGCAGGGTCTGGGCCTTGTCCTCGAAGCAGCCGTCGGCGGCGTAGTACACGTCCAGCCCCGGCATCTTGTTGAAGCCGATCAGGCGGTCGACCGGGCGCTTGGCCAGGTCGGCTTCCATCCAGGCGCTGAGCTTCTCGTTGCGGCGGTGGTTGAACAGCGCCTTGACCGGCGCCACCAGCACTTCGAAGCCAGGCGGAATGTCACCTTCCCAGATCAGCGTGTACACACGGATCTGGTGGCCCCGCTTCTGGCATTCCAGGGCAATGCGCATGAAATCGCGCTGCAGCCCGCCGAAGGGGAAATATTTGTAAAGCACGAAAGCCAGTTGCATCAACGAACATCCTCAGCCAGCAGCAGCGCGCTCAAGCGGCTCGCCACATGCTCGGGATTCAGGCGAGTGAAGCACAGCGGCCACTCGCGTTTGAGATCGACCCGGCGCAGGTCATCGGCGCTCGGCTTGTAGGTGCACTTTTTCTGCAGGCACGGCGCACAGGGGAAATCGCTGGCCTGGTGAACCTGGGCGCGGCCATAGGCGCCGGTCAGGCCCGGGTTGGTCGGGCCGAACAGTGAAATAGTCGGCACATCCAGCGCCGCAGCCAAATGGCCCAGGCCGGTGTCCACCGCCACGCAGGCCTTGGCCGCCGCCAGCACGCGGGCAACGCCGACAAGGTTCAACTTGGGCAGTACCTGGCAGTTATTCAAGCCCTGGGCGATACGTTCGGCGCGTGCCTTCTCGGCCGGGTTGCCCCACGGCAGGCGCACTTGCAGCTTGCGCCGGCCCATGCGCTCGGCCAGCTCGCGCCAGTATGCCTCGGGCCAATGCTTGGTGGCCCAGGTGGTGCCGTGCAGGAACACCACGTAGGGCGCGGCGGGCGGCAATTGCAGGCGATCGAGGTCGAGGCCGTAGTTGCCGATGCCTTCCGGCAAGTCGTAGGCCAGGGCCAGGGCGAACAGCTGGCGCACACGCTCGACCGCGTGTTGGCCCGTGGCGACCGACAGGCGCCGGTCATAAAAACGGCTGGCCAGGCCTTCGCGCGCCGAGTAACGGTCCAACCCGGCCACGGGTGCCTTGACGTAGCGGGTCAGCCAGGCCGACTTGACCAGGCCCTGGGCATCGATCACCAGGTCGTACTTGCGCGCGCGAACGCGCTGCTTGAACGCCTTCCACTCGCCGCTCTTGAGGGTCTGCCAGATGTTCTTGCGCCAGCGACGGATCGCCACCGGGATCACCTGGTCGACCGCCGGGTGCCAGCTGGGGATCTCGGCAAAGCCTTCTTCCACCACCCAGTCGAAACGAATGCCCGGTATCGCGTGGGCGGCATCGGTGATCGCCGGCAGGGTGTGGATCACATCCCCCAGCGACGATGTCTTGATGATCAGTACCCGCACTTAGTCGACCTCGGCCACGGTATCGATCAGGTTCGGACCGCCCAGGCTGTGCAAGGCGGCGATGACTTGCTGCGGGTCGAGCAGGCGCAGGCAGTTGTAGTGGCCGAAGCGGCAGGTACGGTCGAAGCACGGGCTGCATTCGATGCCGGTGCGCACCACTTCCACCTGTTCGGCCAGCGGCGGCGTGAAGCCCGGCGAGGTCGAACCATACACGGCGACCAGCGGGCGATTCAGCGCGGCAGCCACGTGCATCAGCCCGGAGTCGTTGGACACCACGGAATCGGCGCAAGACATCAGGTCGATGGCCTCGGCCAGCGAGGTTTCGCCGGCCAAGTTGTAGGATTCTTCGCGCAAGCCCGGGATCAGCCGGTCGCGGATCTGCTCGCCGACGGGGTGATCGCTTTTCGAACCGAACAACCACACCTGCCAGCCCTGGCGGATCATCGCCTCGGCCACGGCGGCGTAGTGCTCGGCCGGCCAGCGTTTGGCCTCGCCAAACTCGGCACCGGGGCACAGCGCCAGCACCGGGCGGTCGAGTGCCAGGCCGAACTTGGCCAGGGCGGCATCACGGCTCTGCGGTTCGATCTGCAGGCTGGGGCGCGGGTAAGGCTGTGGCAGCTCGGTGCCCGGCGCGTAGGCCAGGGCCATGAAGCGCTCGATCATCAGCGGGTAACGTGCCTTGTCCAGCTTGCGCACGTCGTTAAGCAGGCCGAAGCGCATCTCGCCGCGCCAACCGGTGCGTTTGGGAATACCGGCAAAGAACGGCACCAACGCCGATTTCATCGAGTTGGGCAGCAGAATTGCCTGGTCGTACTGGCCGGCCAGGGACTTGCCGATGCGACGTCGGGTGGCCAGTTCCAGCGCACCGTGGCCAAGCGGGAAGCTCAACGCTTGGCGCACCTCGGGCATGCGTTCGAGGATCGGCCGGCTCCACTCGGGCGCCAGCACGTCGATCACGCAGTCGGGGTGCTGCTGTTTCAGGCACTGGAACAAGGTCTGCGCCATTACCATGTCGCCGACCCAGCTGGGGCCAATGATCAGTATTCTCATGCTTAGTCCAGAAACGCTCGGGGAGGCTACAGGCTGCGGTACAGCCTGGCCTCCCCTCTTTATATTCAGGCTATGTGGCGGACAGTGTAACACCGGTGGTGGGGCATGGACCTTTGGGGCTGCTTTGCAGCCCTTCGCGGCACAAGGCCGCTCCTACAGGGCCCCAGCGGTATCAAGTCAAACCCAGCTCGCCCCAGATCCGCCGCACCTCGCGGCGTTCATCGGCAAACTGCGCCGCATCGATCACCCCGGCCTGCTTCTGCAGGGCCTGGCGGTGCGAGGCAGAACGGAACGCCTTGTACACTTCACGCAACAGCACCGCGTCACTGGCCGGCATCAAACCTGCCTGCTCCAGCTCTTCCAGAATGCGGATGTTATCGGTCCATCGGAGTATGGCCGGGTGGTCGTGAGACCAGGCCAAAGCCGCGTATTGCACCATAAATTCGATATCGACGATACCGCCGGCATCCTGCTTGATATCGAAGGGTACACCGGCCTCGAAGGCATTGGCTGCGGTGCCGGCAGCCGTGGCCTTGGTGCCGAGATTGCCGCGCATCTTGGCGCGCATCTCACTGACTTCGGTGCGCAACGTTTCAAGGTCACGGGGTTGGCCCAGGACGTTGGCGCGCACGCCTTCGAACGCCGCGCCCACCTGTTTGCAGCCGACCAGCACACGCGCACGCACCAAGGCCTGGTGCTCCCAGGTCCAGGCCTCATTCTGTTGATAGCGCTCGAAGGCACCCAGCGAGCTGACCAACAGCCCCGAAGCGCCGGACGGGCGCAGGCGCATGTCCACGTCATACAGCTGGCCAGAGTTGGTCTGGGTGGTCAGCAAGTGGATGATGCGCTGGCCCAGGCGGGTAAAGAACTGCGCGCTGTCGATCGGCTTGGCGCCATCGGTTTCGGCCTGGGGGTCGCCATCGTGAATGAACACCAGGTCCAGGTCCGAGCCATGGCCCAGTTCAAGCCCACCGACCTTGCCATAACCAATGATGATGAAGCCCGGGTCGCACAGGCTGCCGTCGCTGCGCTTGGGCTGGCCGTGGCGGGCTACGGTCTGGCGCCAGGCCAGGGCCAGCACCTGGTCGAGGATGGCTTCGGCCAGCCAGGTCAGGTAATCGCTGACTTTCATCAACGGCAGGTTGCCACTGATTTCCGAGGCCGCCACACGCAGGCTGTGGGCCAGCTTGAAGTGGCGCAGCGCCTCCATCTGCTGTTCCAGGTCGTCTTCGGGGATGCGCGTTAAACGCTCGCGCAGTTCGCTGGCCAGCTCCGGCGCCAGTGGCGGGCTGAACAGCCGGCCTTCGTTGAGCAGCTCGTCGAGCAGCAACGGGTAGCGGGCAATCTGCTCGGCGATCCAGGGGCTGGCCGCGCACAGGGTCAACAGGCGGCGCAAGGCACCCGGGTTTTCGGTGAGCAGCACCAAGTAGGCCGACCGCCGCGCAACCGCTTCGACCAGCGGCAGCACGCGTTCAAGCACCAGGTCAGGGTCTTGGTGCTCCACGGCCTGGGCCAGGAGCCTTGGAATAAAGGCGTCCAAACGTTCGCGCCCAATGCGCTGCATGGAGCGCAATTGCGGGCTGCCCCGCAACCCGGCGAGGCGACGCAATGCATCGGCGGGTTGTTTGAACCCAGCTTCTTCAAGCTGACGACAGGCGGCGTCTTCATCCTGCGCCTGCTCCCACAGCGGCGACCATTCGCCACCGACCACCAGTTCGCCCTCGCCGTCCTCATCATCCGGGTCGGCGATCACTTGGCGGAAGTGCCAATCGACCCGGCCGCGCCAGTACATCAATTGGTCATGGAAGCCCTGCCAGTCGGCGAAGCCGAGGATGTAGGCGACCCGCGCCTGGTCAATTTCGTTGTCCGGCAGCATCTGCGTCTGGCGGTCGGCGATGGCCTGGATAGCGTGCTCGGTATAACGCAGGAATTCGTAGCCTTCGCGCAACTCGGCCACCACCGCAGGTGGCAGGTAACCTTGCCCTTCGAGGGTCGCCAGCACCTTGAGCAAGGGCCGTTGCTGCAGGCTCAGGTCTCGCCCGCCATGAATCAGCTGGAAGGCCTGGGCGATGAACTCCACCTCGCGGATGCCGCCAGCACCCAGCTTGATGTTCTCGGACATGCCCTTGCGCCGTACCTCCTGCTGGATCAGCTGCTTCATGGTGCGCAGGGCTTCGATGGCCGAGAAGTCCAGGTAACGGCGGTAGACGAACGGGCGCAGCATCTCTTGCAACTGAGCGCCTGCCGCCTGGTCACCGGCCACCACCCGCGCCTTGATCATGGCGTAGCGTTCCCAGTCGCGGCCTTGGTCCTGGTAGTACTGCTCCAGGGCATTGAAGCTCAGCACCAGCGAACCGGCCGAACCGTATGGGCGCAGGCGCATGTCGACGCGGAACACGAAACCGTCGACGGTGACCGGGTCCAGGGCCTTGATCAGGCGCTGACCCAGGCGGGTGAAGAACTCCTGGTTGTCCAGCGAGCGCTTGACCCCTTCAGTCTCGCCGCCCTCGGGGAAGGCGAAGATCAGGTCGATGTCCGACGACAGGTTCAGCTCCACCGCCCCCAGCTTGCCCATGCCCAGCACCACCATGTGCTGCGCCAGGCCGCTGCGGTGGCCGATGGGCGTGCCGAACTGCTGGCAATGGCGTGGGTACAGCCATTGATACGCTTCGTCGATGGCGGCGTCGGCAAGGTCGGACAGGTCACGGCAGGTTTCGCCCAGCTCGGCCTGGCGCGTAATGTCGCGCCAGATGATGCGCAACTGCTGGCGATTGCGCTCGCGCCGCAGGTTACGCGCCAGCTCGTCTTCGCTTTGCGCTGCCTGGGCCACCGCCCCGATCTGCCCGCGCAACTCGCCGGGCGCATAGCGGCGGTCCAGTTCACCACTGGCCATCAGGGCGAGCAGCATGGCCGGTTCGCGCTGGGCCAGGCCAAGGACGAAGTCGCTGGCGGCAGCAACTTGGTCAAACTGTTGCCGATGGGCCGGGCTGCAACCGTTCAGGTCGAGTTCGGGGTGGCCAGCCACAGCTTCGCTGAGGAACTGCTGATTACGAGCGACCAGCGGTTGCAGGGTGGCGGGCAGATCGAGCGGCAAAGGCAGGCGCATGGACTATCCTTGATCGGCGTGAAAGAGAGGGGTAAAGGCGGCCAAATGGAAGGCGGACCACGGTTGGACTGTCATACAAAAGTTGGAAATAGCTGAAAAAAAGCAATCACTGGCAAAAAACATCAAGAATCACCCGTTCGCGACACATCGCCAACCAACATGAACGTTTTTCCCCACAAGCCGGGGTGCGACCAAAAGCCGCATTTGTGTAGTTTTACTACTACCCCGACTGTCTAAAAGCATGAAATGCGAATGCATTTGTAGTAAAACTACACGGCGCCGGATCACACTCCGGTAATCCAAGAATTCACGACGTCTGCCCATAAGGCCAGTCGCAAACTCAGGCAATCGATTCTGGTTGCCTTTCCGCCCTGGAGCAAGCCATGCAAGACCTCGATCCAATCGAAACCCAGGAATGGCTGGATGCCCTGGAGTCGGTCCTCGACAAAGAAGGCGAAGACCGCGCTCATTACCTGATGACCCGTATGGGCGAGCTGGCCACCCGCAGTGGCTCCCAGCTGCCGTATGCGATCACCACGCCATACCGCAACACCATCCCTGTCACCCACGAAGCACGCATGCCTGGCGACCTGTTCATGGAACGCCGCATTCGCTCGTTGGTGCGTTGGAACGCGCTGGCCATGGTGATGCGCACCAACCTGAAGGACTCGGACCTGGGCGGCCACATCTCCAGCTTCGCCTCCAGTGCCACCCTGTACGACATCGGCTTCAACTACTTCTTCCAGGCCCCGACCGAAGAACACGGCGGCGACCTGGTGTTCTTCCAGGGCCACGCTTCGCCAGGCGTTTACGCCCGTGCCTTCATGGAAGGCCGCATCAGCGAAGACCAGATGAACAACTTCCGTCAGGAAGTGGACGGCAACGGCCTGTCTTCGTACCCGCACCCATGGCTGATGCCTGACTTCTGGCAGTTCCCGACCGTTTCTATGGGTCTGGGCCCGATCCAGGCGATCTACCAAGCGCGCTTCATGAAGTACCTGGAAGCCCGTGGCTTCATCCCGGCCGGCAAGCAGAAGGTCTGGTGCTTCATGGGCGACGGCGAGTGCGACGAGCCGGAATCCCTGGGCGCAATCGCCCTGGCTGGCCGCGAGAAGCTGGACAACCTGATCTTCGTCATCAACTGCAACCTGCAGCGCCTCGACGGCCCGGTTCGCGGCAACGGCAAGATCATCCAGGAACTCGAAGGCGTATTCCGTGGCGGTGGCTGGAACGTCAACAAAGTCGTCTGGGGCCGCTTCTGGGACCCACTGCTGGCCAAGGACACCAATGGTGCCCTGCAGCGCCGCATGGACGAAGTCATCGACGGCGAGTACCAGAACTACAAAGCCAAAGACGGCGCGTACGTGCGTGAGAACTTCTTCAACACCCCAGAGCTCAAGGCCATGGTCGAAGACCTGTCCGACGAAGAGATCTGGAAGCTCAACCGTGGCGGCCACGACCCGTACAAGGTCTACGCGGCTTATCACCAGGCGGTGAACCACAAAGAGCAGCCGACTGTCATCCTGGCCAAGACCATCAAGGGTTACGGCACCGGTGCAGGCGAAGCCAAGAACACCGCGCACAACACCAAGAAGGTCGACGTCGACAGCCTGCGTCACTTCCGTGACCGCTTCGACATCCCGGTCAAGGATGCCGACCTTGAGAACCTGCCGTTCTTCAAGCCGGAAGAAGGTTCTGCCGAAGCCAAGTACCTGGCCGAGCGCCGCGCTGCCCTGGGTGGCTTCGTGCCGCAACGTCGCGCCAAGAGCTTCAGCGTGCCGACCCCATCCCTGGAAACGCTGAAAGCGATACTGGACGGCTCGGGCGACCGCGAAATCTCCACCACCATGGCCTTCGTGCGCATCCTGGCGCAACTGGTCAAGGACAAGGAAATCGGCCAGCGCATCGTCCCGATCATCCCGGACGAAGCCCGTACCTTCGGTATGGAAGGCATGTTCCGCCAGCTGGGCATCTACTCGTCCGTCGGCCAACTCTACGAGCCAGTCGATAAAGACCAGGTGATGTTCTACCGCGAAGACAAGAAGGGCCAGATTCTCGAGGAAGGCATCAACGAAGCCGGCGCCATGTCGTCGTTCATCGCTGCCGGTACCTCGTACAGCTGCCACAACCAGCCAATGCTGCCGTTCTACATCTTCTACTCGATGTTCGGCTTCCAGCGTATCGGCGACCTGGCCTGGGCCGCTGGCGACAGCCGCACCCGTGGCTTCCTGATCGGCGGTACCGCCGGCCGTACCACCCTCAACGGTGAAGGCCTGCAGCACGAAGACGGTCACAGCCACATGATGGCGGGCACCATCCCGAACTGCCGCACCTACGATCCGACCTACGGCTACGAGCTGGCGGTGATCATCCAGGACGGCATGAAGAAGATGACCGAAGAGCAACAGGACATCTTCTACTACATCACCGTGATGAACGAATCCTACCAGCAGCCAGCCATGCCGGCCGGTGTCGAGGAAGGCATCATCAAGGGTATGTACCTGCTCGAAGAAGACACCCGCGAAGCCGCGCACCACGTTCAGCTGATGGGCTCCGGCACCATCCTGCGCGAAGTCCGCGAAGCAGCGAAGATCCTGCGTGAAGAGTTCAACGTCGGTGCCGACGTGTGGAGCGTCACCAGCTTCAACGAACTGCGTCGCGACGGCCTGGCCGTGGAACGCGCCAACCGCCTCAAGCCTGGCCAGAAGCCTCAGCTGACTTACGTCGAAGAGTGCCTGAACGGTCGCAAAGGCCCGGTCATCGCCTCCACCGACTACATGAAGCTGTTCGCCGAACAGATTCGCCAGTGGGTGCCGAGCAAAGAGTTCAAAGTCCTGGGTACCGACGGTTACGGTCGCAGCGACAGCCGCAAGAAGCTGCGTCACTTCTTCGAAGTTGACCGCCACTTCGTGGTGCTGGCTGCCCTGGAAGCCTTGGCTGACCGTGGCGAGATCGAACCGAAAGTGGTGGCTGACGCTATCGTCAAGTTCGGCATCGATCCGGACAAGCGCAACCCACTGGACTGCTGAGGAGTATTTTTAAGTGAGCGAACTCATTCGCGTACCTGACATCGGCAGCGGTGAAGGTGAAATCATCGAGCTGTTCGTCAAGGTCGGTGACCGTATCGAGGCTGACCAGAGCCTGCTGACCCTGGAGTCCGACAAGGCCTCCATGGAGATCCCGGCCCCTAAGGCCGGCGTGATCAAAGAGCTGAAGGTCAAGCTGGGCGATCGCCTGAAAGAAGGCGACGAGCTGCTGGTGCTGGAAGCCGAGGGCGCTGCGGCGTCCGAGGCGCCAGCCGCCGCACCTGCCCCTGCCGCTGCGCCGGCCGCCGCTGAAAAGCCGGCCGCCGAAGCCGCGCCTGCGCCTGCTGCAGCCCCGGCTGCCGCCAGCGTGCAAGACATCCACGTGCCGGACATCGGCTCGTCGGGCAAGGCCAAGATCATCGAAGTGCTGGTCAAGGTCGGCGACACCGTCGAAGCCGACCAGTCGCTGATCACTCTGGAGTCCGACAAGGCCTCCATGGAGATCCCATCGCCTGCTGCTGGCGTGGTCGAAGAAGTGCTGTGCAAGCTGGAAGATGAAGTCGGCACTGGCGACCTGATCTTCAAGCTGAAGGTTGCTGGCGCAGCGCCGGCTGCCGCACCGGCTCCGGCCGCTGCTGCACCGGCCAAGGCTGAGGCTGAGGCTGCGCCTGCTGCCGCACCTGCCGCTGCCGCCCCGGCTGCTGCCCCTGCTCCGGTCGCTACCGCGCCGGCTGCTGGCAACAACGCCAAGGTTCACGCTGGCCCAGCCGTTCGTCAGCTGGCCCGTGAATTCGGTGTCGAGCTGGGCGCTGTCGCGGCCACCGGCCCGCATGGCCGCATCCTGAAAGAAGACGTGCAGGTTTACGTCAAAGCGATGATGCAGAAGGCCAAGGAAGCCCCGGCAGCCGCCGGCGCCACCGGCGGCGCTGGCATCCCGCCAATCCCTGCCGTGGACTTCAGCAAGTTCGGTGAAGTGGAAGAAGTGGCCCTGACCCGCCTGATGCAGGTCGGTGCCGCCAACCTGCACCGCAGCTGGCTGAACGTGCCGCACGTGACTCAGTTCGACTCCGCCGACATCACCGAGCTGGAAGCCTTCCGCGTTGCGCAGAAGGCCGTGGCCGAGAAGGCTGGCGTCAAGCTGACCGTGCTGCCACTGTTGCTCAAGGCCAGCGCATTCCTGCTCAAGGAAATGCCGGACTTCAACAGCTCGCTGGCGCCAAGCGGCAAAGCGATCATCCGCAAGAAATACGTGAACATCGGCTTTGCCGTGGACACCCCGGATGGCCTGCTGGTCCCTGTGATCAAGAACGTCGACCAGAAGAGCCTGCTGCAACTGGCTGCCGAAGCCGCTGCACTGGCCGAGAAAGCGCGCACCAAAAAGCTGTCGGCCGACGACATGCAAGGCGCCTGCTTCACCATCTCCAGCCTCGGCCACATTGGCGGCACCGGCTTCACGCCGATCGTCAACGCGCCTGAGGTGGCGATCCTGGGCGTTTCGAAGGCAACCATGCAGCCAGTCTGGGATGGCAAAGCCTTCCAGCCGAAGCTGATGCTGCCGCTGTCGCTGTCCTACGATCACCGTGTGATCAACGGCGCTGCCGCCGCGCGCTTCACCAAGCGCCTGGGCGACGTGCTGGCGGATATCCGCACCCTGCTGCTGTAAAGCGGCACGCTGCCCCTCGCAAGAGGGGCAGTACCCTTTTCGAGCTGCCACGCTCGTACCTCAACCCCGTCATTTGGCGGGGCTTTTTTTTGCCTGCAGCTCACACCGCACCCGTTTATTTCTAGGAGCAGCCTTGTGCTGCGAAAGGGCCGGTACCACCGCCAATATTTCCAGCGTTTGGCAGGGCCTCTTCGCAGCACAAGGCTGCTCCTACAAGGGGCGCGCCTATAGTTTGTGGTACCTCTGCCGATAACCCGTACACAGCATCACGCATGGCCGCTTGCCAGCCTTCGGGACATGATGCAACCTTGCCAGATACGCCGCCGACCAGGCCGTGTTTCCCTCTTCAAGCGAGTCTTCGATGAAAAGCCAACCCGATGCCGCCAGCCGTGTGGCGGCCGAGGTCGTCACGCAGCTACCCGTGCCCTCGCGGCTCGGCATGCTGCGCTTCGAAAGGCTCAACGAAGCCACCTGGGCCATGCTCTACCTCGACCCCACCTGCGAACGCCAGTTCGGCCTGCAGGCGGGCGAGCTGTGCGCCTTGGTCGATTCGCCCTATGCCAGCCTGATGGAGCCTGAAGCCCGTTACAGGCTGCACGACGAAATCCAGTCGCAGCTTGCCCGCCGTGGCTACTACCGCGTGCGCTACACCCTGCATGCCCCTGGCGCGTCACTGCGCCTGCTGGAGGCCGGGGAAGCCTACAGGCAACACAACCGGCAACTGCTGCGCGGCTACCTGAGCGTACTCGACGACCCGCCCGCAGACGCCGCCGACCCCGACGCCAGTGAGCTGGAGTCGCGCAACAACCGCCTGCAACTGGCCCTGCAGCTCAACCAGCGCGCCCAGCAAGAACAGCTTGAACACCTGGAGCGTGTGCGTGGCCAGCAAGACCTGATCCTGCGCCTGGCCCGCCAGCGTTACAGCGCAGAGAACTCGCTGCTCGAAGCCGCCGAACTGATCACCCAGAGCGCCTGCGAAATCTACAAGGTCGACAGCGCCAGCATCTGGCATCTGGAAGACCAGCGCCTGGAGCCGATCAGTGCCTGGTACCGCCACGAGCAGGAGCATCGTCTGCCCGAAGCCATCGATGCCAGCCACTTTCCCGACTACCTCGACGCCCTGCACGCCAGCCGCGCCATCGACGCCCACAACGCCAACCACGACCCGCGCACCCGCGCCCTGACCCAGAGCCTGCGCCCCGACAACAAAGCCATGCTCGATGCCAGCGTGCGCGTCGATGGCCAGGTAATCGGGGTGTTGTGCCTGGAGCAGAGCGGCCAGCCGCGGGCCTGGCAGTCCGATGAAATCGCCTTTGCCGGTGAGCTGGCCGACCAGTTCGCCCAGGTCATCACCAACCACAACCGACGCACTGCGGCCAGCGCCCTGCACCTGTTCCAGCGCGCCGTGGAACAAAGCGCGAGTGCCTTTTTGCTGGTCAACCGCGACGGCGTGGTGGAATACGTCAACCCAAGCTTCACGGCGATCACCCAGTACAGCACCGATGAAGTGCAGGGGCGCCAACTGGCCGAGCTGCCAGCCCTGGAAAACCTCAGCGAGTTGCTGTTCGATTCGCCGTCGAGCCTGGCCATGGGCAACAGCTGGCAAGGCGAATTCAAGAGCCGGCGCAAAAACCTCGAGCCCTACTGGGGCCAACTGTCGATATCCAAGGTGTATGGCGACAACCGTGAGCTGACCCACTACATCGGCATCTACGAAGACGTCACCCAGACCAAGCTGGCCCAACAGCGCATCGAGCGCCTGGCCTACACCGACAACCTGACCAACCTGGGCAACCGCCCGGCGTTCATCCGCAGCCTCGACGAGCGCTTTGCCCGTAACAGCGAGAGCTCGATGTGCCTGCTGCTGGTGGACATCGACAACTTCAAGCGCATCAACGACAGCCTCGGCCACCAGACCGGCGACAAGCTGTTGGTGAGCCTGGCTCGCCGCCTGCGCAACAGCCTCAGCGCCGGTGGCATCCTGGCGCGTTTCGCCAGCAACGAGTTCGCTGTGCTGCTCGACGACACCCGCCTGGAAGACGGCCAGGACGTCGCCCAGCAGTTGCTGCACACCCTCGACAAGCCGATGTTCGTCGACAACCAGCTGATCAACGTCACCGCCTCGGTGGGCCTTGCCTGTGCGCCGCTGCATGGCATCGACCCGGCGAGCCTGATGAAAAACGCAGGCCTGGCGCTGCACAAGGCCAAGGCCAACGGCAAGCACCAGGTGCAGGTGTTCACCGAAGTGCTCAATGCCGAGGCCAGTTACAAGCTGTTCGTCGAGAACAACCTGCGCCGCGCCCTGACCCAGAACGAACTGGAAGTGTTCTACCAGCCCAAGCTGTGCCTGCGCAGCGGCCGCCTGCTGGGGTTGGAAGCACTGCTGCGCTGGAACCACCCCGAGCGCGGCATGATCCGCCCGGACCAGTTCATCAGCGTGGCCGAGGAAACCGGCCTGATCATCCCCATCGGCAAGTGGGTGGTGCGCCAGTCGTGCCGCATGAGCCAGCAACTGCGCGAGGCCGGCCTGGGCAACTTGCACGTGGCCATCAACCTGTCGCCCAAGCAATTCTCCGACCCGGACCTAGTAGCCTCGATCAGTTCGATCCTCAAGGAAGAAGCGCTGCCCTCGCACCTGCTGGAGCTGGAGCTGACCGAAGGCCTGCTGCTGGAAGCGACCGAAGACACCCACCGCCAGCTCGACGAGCTCAAGGCCCTGGGCCTGACCCTGGCAATGGACGATTTCGGCACGGGCTATTCGTCGTTGAGCTATTTGAAGAAGTTTCCGATCGACATCATCAAGATCGACCGCAGCTTCATCAACGAAATCCCGGATAACCAGGACGACATGGAAATCACCTCGGCGGTGGTGGCCATGGCCCACAACCTCAAGCTCAAGGTGGTTGCCGAAGGGATCGAGACCCCGGCGCAGCTGGCGTTCCTGCGCAGGCACCGGTGCGACGTGGGCCAGGGGTACCTGTTCGATCGGCCGATTCCGGGGCGTGAGCTGGCCGAGCGACTGAAGCGCTATCCGCGCGGTCCAATGGCCTGACAGCAGCGTTAACCTCGGGCACTATAGAGTCCATTCGGGCCCCTTCGCGGGGCAAGCCCGCTCCCACAGGGTTATACAACTTTGTAACCTGTGCTGTACCTGTGAGAGCGGGCTTGCCCCGCGAAGAGGCCAGCACCTATCTACCTGACATACAGAGGAACGGTCATGGTCCTGCGTTCGGAAATCCTGGTGAACAAAAACGTCATGCCAACCGCGGAGCAGGCCCTGCCTGGCCGTGAAACGCCAATGTCGCTGCCCGAGTTCCACTATGTGTTCGAAGGCACCCCGCTGCTGGGCCCCTTCTTCGAAGGTGCCATCGACTTCGCCATCTTCGGCCTGGGCTGCTTCTGGGGCGCCGAGCGCCGCTTCTGGCAACGTGAAGGCGTGGTCAGCACGGTGGTCGGCTATGCCGGCGGCTTCACCCCCAACCCCACGTACGAAGAAGTCTGTTCCGGCCTGACCGGCCACACCGAAGTGGTGCTGGTGGTGTTCGACAAGGACAAGGTCAGCTACCGCGAGCTGCTGGCCATGTTCTGGGAACTGCACAACCCAACCCAGGGCATGCGCCAGGGCAACGACGTCGGCACCCAGTACCGCTCGGCCATCTACTGCACCTCGCCGCAGCAGCTCGAAGAAGCCAAGGCCAGCCGCGATGCCTTCCAGGCCGAGCTGAACAAGGCCGGTTTCGGTGAGATCACCACCGAGATCGACCAGGCCCCGACCGTGTACTTCGCCGAGGCCTACCACCAGCAGTACCTGGCCAAGAACCCGGACGGCTACTGCGGTATTGGCGGTACCGGTGTGTGCCTGCCACCCAGCCTGCAGGGCAACTGAACCATGGCCACGATGACCCTGTTCCACTCGCCGCTGTCGCCCTTCGTGCGCAAGGTCATGGTGGTGCTGCACGAGACCGGCCAGCTTGACCGCGTCACCCTGCAGCCGGTGAACATCAGCCCCGTGAGTGGTGATGACCAGCTCAACCAGGGCAACCCGATCGGCAAGATCCCGGCCCTGCGCCTGGACGACGGCACGGTGCTGCACGACAGCCGGGTGATTTGCGAGTACCTCGACCTGCAGCACGTCGGCCTGCCCTTGCTGCCGCGTGAGGGCTCGGCGCGCTGGCGGCGCATGACCTTGGCGTCGCAGGCCGATGCGATCATGGATGCGGCGGTGTCGAGCCGCTATGAGAGCTTCCTGCGGCCTGAGGACAAGCGCTGGGATGGCTGGCTCGAGGCGCTGGGCGACAAGATCCGCCGCAGCCTGGCCAACCTGGAACAGGAACATCTGGCGGAGCTGATCTCGGGCTTTGATCTGGCTGCGATTGGCGTGGCCTGTGCGCTGGGTTATCTGGATTTGCGTCAGCCTGATTTTGGTTGGCGTGAGCGCCAGCCTGGGCTGGCGGCGTGGTATGCCGAGGTGATCAAGCGGCCGTCGATGGTTGCCACATCTCCGGTGGCCTGACGGGCCTCTTCGCGGGGCAAGCCCGCTCCCACAAATCCATCCCTGGACTGCCCCCAAGGGTTGGATTGGTGTCCAAATTCTTGGGGGCAGTCCATCCCTGTGGGAGCGGGCTTGCCCCGCGAATGGGCTGCACCGCAGCCCCAAGGCTTCACCTCGGAATCACAGGAAACAACTCCCCAATCCTGCGCGCCAACCACCGCCCAAGCTCTCTGTCCTCCCTCATGCCGCCCTCCCCACCCGCGCCCAGTCCAGCCGCCGGGTCAGCACCATGAACACGCCCAACAAACCAAAGCACAGCAACGACCCCATCAACAGCGCGTAGTCCTCGGCGCTGAGCAGCCCATAAAGCATCCCGTACAACGCCGCTAACCCCGCCGCAAACCCAACCCCACGCCCCAGGCTGCGCAGCACGTGGCTCAGGTAGAAGCCAATCAGCAACACACAGGCTGAAGCCGACAGCCCATACGCCGGGCCAAAGCCGATGTGTTCGGACATCGACAGCAACAGCAGGTAGAAAAACGCCAAGGCCACACCCACCAGGATGTACTGCACCGGGTGCACGCTGAGGTTCTTCAGCACCTCGAACAGGAAGAAGCCGGCAAAGGTCAGGGCAATGAACAGCAGCGCGTATTTGATCGCCCGCTCGCTCTTCAGGTACTGATCAACCGGGTCGACAAAGCTGACGCCAAAGGTGCGCTCGCTGAAATCCTCACAATGCCCGGCCGTGGCGCACTGGCGCAGGGCATCTTCAAGGTTGGTGGCGAAGAACGACGTCTGCCAATGGGCAGTGAAGCCTTGGGCATCGATGTCGCGACGGCTGGGCAGGTAACTGCCGATGAAGCTTGGGTGCGGCCAGTTGGCGCGCATATCGACACTGCTGGTACGGCCAACCGGCAACACCTGCAACTGGCCAGTGCCTTGCAGCGCCAGGTCGAAGCCGTAGCTGAGCTCCCGCGCTTGCAGGCCATCCAGCCCTGGCACGCTGGCATGCACGCCACCGCGCATCCAGTCGAGCCCGGTCCCCGCTTCAAAGGGCAACTTGCGCTCGTCGAGCGTCAGCTCCAGGCCATTCTCGATGCCACGAATGTCGCTGATGCCCACCACCAAAAAGGGCTTGTCGAACCGGTAGTCTTCAAAATCCTTGTCGATGCCCCAGCGTTCGGGGAGCTTGAAGCGGCCAGTGATACGGCCCTTGGCGTGAAACAGCCGCGCCTGGTAGATGCCGCGTGAGCGCAGCTCGGTGTCGACACCCAAGTCGGCGTCGAAGGTTTCCGGCAGGAAGTACAGGTGGCCGGCGATGCTGCTGGTCTCCTGGATACGCTCGCCGTCCTTGTCGATCCAGCGGCGTTGGTACTTGCGGTAAGGCACCACCAGCACCGGGCCACTGAGCTGCTGGTCGAAACTGGCGCTGTGGGCGATGTCACGCACCACACTGTCACGCAGGGTCTGGCGCTCGTCGATGAGGCCGTTGATCATCAGCAGCGGGATCAGCAACAGCACCATCAGCAGGGCAATCATGCCGAGCTTGAATCCAAGGGTCTTGTTCATAGGGCCTCCTTTGGCAATGGGCGCAGTGTCTGCGCCTTGCGTGGAGGCCTTGCGGAGCTTGTGTGGAGATTGTGTGTACTTTCAAGGGCCCTATCGCCGGCAAGCCAGCTCCCACAGGTACAACATAAGGTCCCAAGCTGTGGAGTACCTGTGGGAGCTGGCTTGCCGGCGATGGGCCGCGCAGCGGACCCGGCAATCTCAGCTGATACGCCGCACCGGCAGCCACAACCGCACCCGCACCCCGCCATCGACGTTATCCACCGCCAACGCCCCGCCATGCAGCTGCATCACCTCGGCTACAAAATTCAGCCCCAGCCCGGTACTCTTGCGCCCACTCCCCGGCCGCGGCAGCGAGTAAAACCGCTCACTCACCCGCCCAATGGCATACGCCGGTATCGCCTGCCCCTGGTTGAACAGGCTCAACGCCACCCGCCCACCATCGCGCTCAAGCTCGAACAACAACGCCCCACCGGCCGGGGTAAAGTCCAGCGCATTGTCGAGCAGGTTGGCCAACGCCTGGCGCATCAGAAACGGATCGCACAACAACCGCAAACCGGCCGGCACCCGCTGCCGCACCTGCAGGCCCGCCGCTTCGATGCGCGCCGCATGGGCCAACAGCAATTCGTCGACCAGTGCCGCCAGCGCCACCTGCTGTTCATCCTCCAGCGCCTGCATCTGCTCCACGCGGGCGAGGTTGAGCAGGCGTTCGATCATCTGCTGCAGGCGCTCGCTTTCGCGCTCGATGTTGCCGGCAAACCGCGCCCGCTGCTCGGCCGGCATATCGCCCTGCAGCAGCTCGGAGGCACCGCGGATGGCCGCCAGCGGGCTTTTCAGTTCGTGGGTCAGGGTGTGCACATAGCGCTCGACGTAGGCCTTGCCTTCCAGCTGCGTGCGCATGCGCTCCACTGCATTGGCCAGGTTCGCCAGCTCACCGCCCTTGTAATGCGGCAGCGCCGCCCGCTCACCTTCGCTGACCGCCTGGGCGTAACGGGCCAGCCTGCGCAGCGAGCGCGCCAGCCACCACGACAGCGCTGCGCCAATCAACAAGCCCAGGCCGATCAAGCCCAGGCCCAACGTGAGCAAACGCTGCTCGGAGCGGTCGATGTAGGGTTGCAGCGAACTGTTGGGCTTGGCCACAGTAACCACGCCGATGATCTGGCCGTCATCGATGATCGGCGCAGCCACATGCATCACCGATGTGCTTTCGTCATCGGCGACACTGCGCGTGGAGCGGGCGCCGTACTCGCCGCGCAGGGTGAGGTAAACGTCATTCCACTTCGAGTAATCCTTGCCCAGGTCCTCACCGCTGGAGTCGAGCAGCACGATGCCTTTGGCGTCGGTCACGTAGATGCGGTGGCTGACCTGGTTCTTCGCCAAGCCCCAGATCTGCGCGCCCGGGCTGCGCGAACCGTAAGCCTTGAGGACTTCGGGCAAGCGGCTTTGCCCGAGGGTGCCGGCCTTGACGTCATCGTGCAGGATCTCCGCCAGCAGGTTGGCGGTGTCGACCAGGGTTTCTTCGGACGATTGGCGCACCACCGGGCGGATCTGTTCGCGCACCGTGTTAAGCAGGAAGTACCCCGCCAGCCCGACGAACAGGAAGTACACCAGGAAGATCCGGATGCCCAGGCGCATCAGGCGTGATCCGGGCTGTAGCTGTAGCCGAGGCCGCGGTGGGTCTGTATCGGTTCTGCCTCGCTGGCGACCAGGCGCAACTTGGCGCGCAGGCTCTTGATGTGGCTGTCGATGGTGCGCTCGTAGCCCACGTCAGACGCCACGCCCAGGGCATCGAGCAGTTGCTCGCGGCTGAACACCCGCTGGGGCTGTTCCAGCAGGCACTGCAGCAAACGAAACTCGTGGCGGGTCAGGCTCAGCGGCTGGTTACGGTAGCTGATCTGCATGCGCAGGGTATCGAGCTGGAACAGCGTTGCCGCGGCGGCGGGCTCAACACGTGGTGCCATGCGTTTAAGGATGGCCCGCACCCGTGCCGCCACCTCGCGGGGGCTGAAGGGTTTGACCACGTAGTCGTCGGCGCCGATCTCCAGGCCCACCACCCGGTCGATTTCGCCATCACGGGCGCTGAGGAACATCACCGGCACCTCGCTGAAGCGGCGCAGTTGGCGGCAGGTTTCGAAACCACTGATATCGGGCAGGCCGATGTCGAGGATGATCAGGTCGGCCGGGCGCTGGCGCTGCTGGTCGAGGGCGGCGCTGCCCAGGGTCACCCACTCGGTGCTGTGGCCGTCGGCCTGCAGGGCGTAGACCAGGGTGTCGGCGATGGCGGCTTCGTCTTCGACGATGAGGATATGGGGCATGGTGTCCGGCCTGGCTGGGGGCGTAGCTGGACATTGTAGGAGCAGCCTTGTGCTGCGAAAAGGCCGGTATCGTCAGCACTTGCGCTGCGTCTGGCATGGACTCTTCGCAGCACAAGGCTGCTCCTACACGGAGGAACGGGTGAAATTTTGGTCAGCAGTCCGGCTTGCCGGCGGTGAACTTCTTGGCCGGGTTGACCGCTGCCTTGAACTCACGCAACGCTTTGGAACCGATCAACAGCGGGTAGTTGAAACTGCTGCGGTCCACCAGGTTCACTTCGACCGTGCGCTTCACGTCACCCAGGCACAGCTCCAGGTCGACCACCGGGCGCTTGGAGATTTCCGGCGCATCGCCCTCTTCCTCTTCGTCGGCACGGCCCTTGATCTTGCTGATGCGCGAGACCTTGTGCTCGTAGACCTTGCCGTCGGACTCTTTGGTCGCCAGGCGGAAGCGTACCCACTCATCGCCATCGCGGGTGAACAGCTCGATGTCTTTGGCCGACAGCGATGCGGTGAAGGCACCGGTGTCCATCTTGGCCTTCAAGGTCTCGCCAATCTCCGGCAAGGCGATGTTTTCGTAACGGCCATAAATCGTCGGCTCGGCGGCCATGACCGGCAAGGCGAACAGTGACAACAGGGCAAGCAGTGATTTCACGGGTTACGCTTCCTTGAGTGCAGACAGTGCTTAGACTGCATGAGTTGAATAGGTTCGTCTGTACACGGTAATCAACACAATGTGAAACATTTGTCCTCGCCGCTGGGCATTGGGCATTTGGCGTAGGCCGCATCGCTGCTTATCATTGCCGGCTGTTTTTATCTCACTACAAGAGTTCCTTTATGCGTCGCCTGCTGACCGGCATTCTCACAACCCTCCTGCTGCTGCTCAACACCGTGGTGTTGATCTGCCCGCTGCTGGTCTTTGCCCTGCTCAAGCTGGTGCTGCCGGGCCGTGGCCGTGACTATGCCTCTGCGGCGGTGATGTGGGTCGCCGAAACCTGGTCAGAGATCGACAAGGCGATTTTCGCCCTGTGCATCCCCACCCAGTGGGATATCCGCGGCGTCGACCGCCTGCGCAAGGACACCTCGTACCTGGCCGTGAGCAACCACCAGACCTGGGTCGACATCCCCGCGCTGATCGAAAGCCTCAACCGCCGCACACCGTTCTTCAAGTTCTTCCTCAAGAAGGAGCTGATTTGGGTGCCACTGCTGGGCCTGGCCTGGTGGGGGCTGGATTACCCGTTCATGAAGCGCTACAGCAAGGCGTTTCTGGACAAGCACCCCGAGCTCAAGGGCAAGGACCTGGAGATCACCAAGGCCGCCTGTGAGCTGTTCAAGCGCCAGCCGGTAACCGTGGTCAACTACCTGGAAGGCACGCGCTTCACCGAGGCCAAGCGCCAGGAGCAGCAATCGCCTTACCGCTACCTGCTCAAGCCCAAGGCCGGCGGCGTGGCATTCGTGCTGGCGGCGCTGGGCGAGCAGCTGGATGCGCTGCTGGACGTGACCATCGTTTACCCGGGCAACCAGGCGCCGGGGTTCTGGGACTTGCTCAATGGCAGCATTAGCCGGGTGATTATCGACATTCAGGTGCGTGAGCTGGACCCGGCGTTGTGGGATGGGGATTATGAAAATGACCCGGCCTTCCGGCAGACCGTGCAGGCTTGGGTGAACCAGCTGTGGTTGGAAAAAGACCAGCGTATCGAGGAGTTGCGCGCAGAATTGCGCTAGGCCATGTTGGCTGGTCCGGCCTCTTCGCGGGGCAAGCCCGCTCCCACAGTTCTACCACCGCTCTCAAGACCTGTAGTGAACCTGTGGGAGCGGGCTTGCCCGCGAAGAGGCCAGCACAGGCACAGCACAAATCCGATTAAAACCCAGGCTAATAATCAACATAAGGATTACTTCTTTGTCACCCTCCACCTAAGTGGATAAAAATCGATCAAAGCACAACTACAAAAAATTGCCTGGATCGATCGATGGCCAACCAACCTTGCTCCACCCCCGCCCAACTTCGTCGCGTCCTGGGCCTGCCCGCCCTGGTCTTCTTCGGCCTGGTGTACATGGTCCCGCTGACCATCTTCACCACCTACGGCATCGTCACCGAACTCACCGGTGGCCGCACCGCTGGCGCCTACCTGGTTACGCTGGTGGCCATGCTGTTTACCGCCGCGTCCTACAGTTTCATGGTCAAACGCTTCCCGGTCGCGGGTTCGGCGTACTCCTACACCAACATGGCCTTCGGCCAGAACGTTGGTTTCCTGGCGGGTTGGTCGCTGCTGCTCGATTACTTGTTCCTGCCGATGATCAACTACCTGCTGATCGGCCTGTTCCTCAACATCGCCTTCCCGGCTGTGCCCGCCTGGGCCTTCGTGCTCGCCTCCATCGCCCTGGTGACCGTGCTCAACGTGGTCGGCATTAACTCGGTGGCTCAAACCAGCAACCTGATCGTCGGTGCGCAGATCGTGTTTATCGGGGTATTCGTGGCCTTGTCCTGCCAGACCCTGGCCGGCCAACCGCTAGACCTGCTCTCGCCGCTGATGGGTGACGGCACACAACCTGGCTTCGGCCCGCTGATGGCGGGCGCCGCAGTACTGTGCCTGTCGTTCCTCGGCTTCGATGCCGTCTCCACCCTGGCCGAAGAATGCCGCGATGCCCGCCGCGACGTGCCACGGGCGATCATCCTCACCACGCTCTTCGCCGGCGTACTGTTCACCGCGCTGGCCTACGTCAGCCAGCTGGTGCTGCCGGGCAGCACGTTTGCAAACGCCGATGCGGCGGCTAATGAAGTGATGTTCAAGGCAGGCGGGCAATTCCTGGCCAACTTCTTTACCGCCGCCTTCGTCGCCGGCAGCCTGGGTTCGGCACTGGCCTCGCAGGCCGCGGTGTCGCGAATCCTGTTCACCATGGGCCGTGACAAGGTGCTGCCGCAGCGCACGTTCGGTTACCTGTCGCCGCGTTTTGGCACGCCGGTGTTCGCCATTTTGCTGGTGTCGGCGTTTTCGCTGTTGGCGCTGGTGATCGACCTGTCCACCCTCGCCTCGCTGATCAGCTTTGGCGCGCTGGTGGCGTTCTCGGCGGTGAACCTGGCGGTGGTGAAGACCCACCTGATGGGTGACAGCGCACAGCGCAACCTCAAAGGCCTGCTGTGCTATGGCGTGGTGCCGCTGGTGGGATTGGGCCTGACGCTGTGGCTATGGACCAGCCTGTCGGCGCTGACGCTAGTGATTGGGCTGTGCTGGTTTGCGCTGGGCCTTGCGTACCTGGCCGTACTGACTAGCGGCTTCCGCCGCCCGGTCAGCCTGGTGGACTTCACAGAAGCCGCCTGATCTACGCAATTGTGCTTTGTGGGAGCGGCCTTGTGTCGCGAAAGGGTCGCGTAGCGGCCCCAGCAATCTTGACTGTGATGCTTAAATCCTGGGGCCGCTGCGCGCCCCTTTCGCTACACAAGGCCGCTCCCACAGAAATGGTGTTAGGCCTTCAGACCGAAGGCTGAGCCAACGGCGCGGGGGTTGTCCACAGGCTACCCAGGTTCTGCAGCAACGAGCCTGCAATCCCCTGCTGCCCCAGGTACTGCAGAATCAACGGTGCAAACTGCCCGATCATCCCGGTATCCATGCCCAGCGCCTTGAACGCGCTGTCCAGGTCGCTGCGGTTCTCCACGTTGTTGCCCAGCGCATTGTTCAACGCCGACTGGCTTTCGCTGTTCTTGCCGAGCAGCTCACCCAACCCACTCAACCCGCCCAGCGCATTGGCACCGGACAGCAAGTCCAGCCCAGGCACAGCTTTGGTCAGCTGACCGTAGTCGTCGGAACTCAGGTTATTGCGCGCCAAACCCAGCATCGCCCCCGCCCCGCCCACGGCCTGTTCCGGGGTGATCTTCAGTTCACTGCCCAAGGTATTGAGCAAATTGGCCTGCGCCTCGGGCGCCTGCACCTGGCCCTGTTGTTTTTGGTTCTGCATGGCCGACACGGCATTGGCGGCATCGCTGAGGTTGAAGGCGAACACCGGGCTTGCGGCCAGGGTCATCAGGGTTGCCAGGGTGAATGCTTTCATCGGGAGGGACCTCGTGGGCCGGGATGGCCGGGGAAACGAGGCATTCGACTGAAGGATTGGTGGTTTGTTCCAGGCCGCGTATCGGGGTATGTCGCGTACCCTCTGTTGTGTGCGGGCTTGCCCGCGAAGGGCGCACAGCGGCCCCGCTAACTGACAGGCCCAACCCTCACTGTCAGCACCCTCTCATTCCGGGACCGTACACCTAGCTCCCAGCCTAGTGGTGATCGCTCGACCTAAGCACCTATCATTTTTGCTAGTTGTTAAACCAATAACGCATAGCTACATTTATCAAAGCATTACATTTCTGACAAATTATTATGGATATCCCATGAAACGCGAAGGCACTGTCCATTACTTCTACCAAAGCGGCAAGCTCTCCAGCGTACAGCAAGGTGGCCAGATATCCAGGAGCATACAAACTCCTGACATTCCACTTGCACAACGAAATACCGATACAATATTGGGTACTGGACTGTTGGCAGTAGAAAATGGCGGCTCGGTGCTCAGGTTGAATGCCCCCCAAAAAACAGAAGTCCATACATTCACTACTTACGGTTACGATCCAACTCTCCCCTCGTCAAGCACTGTCTTAGGTTTTAATGCAGAACGGCTCGACACAGGGTCTGAAAGCTATGTACTGGGCAATGGCTACCGGGTGTTTAGCCCCATACTGATGCGATTTTTATCTCCTGATTCGCTAAGCCCCTTCGATGACGGAGGCATTAACGCATATGCCTATTGCTCCGGAGACCCAATTAATCACTTAGACCCCTCAGGTCATGCCCCCCCAGGGAAAAAAAACAATTCGGCAGGCGCTACCACCCACAAAGTAACCTCCGCACCTTCGCCGTCAGAAAGCCCTATGACGCTTCGGCTAAATCAATTAAAACAAGAGCGCGCCAAGCTGGAGCTGGATAACCCTAGCCTAAAAGAAGACAAACAAAAGGTTTTGAATTATTCATTCAACAACCCAGGCAAGCTTAAAGAAATGCATGACCTTATACACACCACTCAATCTAAAAATGAAAGAACAGCGCGCGGTCACTGGAACTCTGATGCCGCCTTCGCGCAAATCGTCGACGCACAAGTAGCTGAAACCAATTTAACAAGCTTTTACAACTCAAATCCTGGAATTCAGGAGATGTACAAACTCCACTACACCACCCATAAACTTGATCAAAAAATTACATCTCTAGATCGTAAAATAAATAGTTTGGAGAATATGATTTATGTCATCAGAGGGAGTAACACATAGATTCGGCGATGCTGACCACAAAAACCCTTCGACGGTCAGGGTCCCGCTGGCGTGGAAACTATGCGCTTCGACCCAGTTCAAGACGAAGCGGAAGCTCAGCGTACCGATCTGATGCCGAGCAGGGGATGATGCGCTGAGTCATGGATTGGCAGGGCTGGCCTCTTCGCGAGCAAACCCCACAGGTTATGAGGCAGTGCTGGGGAAGCTGAAAAAACTGTTATTTCTGCCAGTATCGAAATTCTTGCTGTTCAGAATGGGCTTCAGGCACACCCCATACATCCAGAGCAGCAGAGACCTGAATCATGAGCAAAGGATCGAACCGTTTGCTTTTCTTCTACCAGGGTAACAAGCTGATTACCGTCAACCAAGGCGACCACCACCGCGCCATTTTTCGTAGTGCGGATATCCCACTGGGCGAGCAGAAAAAATCCCCTCTATTCAAATCGAGATTTATCACCCAAGAAAGCCATCAGAGCCAGCAGTTAATCTGCTAGAAAAACCCGGAAACACCAGAAATTATAAGCTGGAACCAAAAACACACAATTCGACATTCCACCGTGAAACGCTGTATATCATCGAAACAGCAGATACCAAAGAATATATTGCACAGTACAATTTATCCGAGTATGTGGCTAATGACATCGAGATCAGGCAGCTGAATGCGCATCTGAGTGCCAATGGACATAATCCGCCATTATCTCCTAGCGTGAGTAAATACCTCCGCACGGAAATCAAGAGCCGAACGGAACGACTTCATCGTTAAATTAGGTGAAAGTCTTTTCGCTAAAGCCCAAGCCCCCACAATTGAAGGTATATACATTCGTGGAAGCTACAGAAGTTCAAGGGGCATGACGCCTTAATAAGGCGTACCCCGCAGCAGCGGTAGAGAGTTGGGCCTTCTGGTTCATCAGCTCAAGCCTTGTAGGTTGTAGTCTAGAAAAAAGCCCCTCATTCGAAGGGCTTTTATCTCAATTTTAAATTACGCCGCACCCCACATCTTGTGCGGGTCAATCACAAACTTCTTCGGCACGCCCGCATCGAACTCGCCATACCCTTCCGGCGCCTGGTCCAGGTTGATCACCTGCACGCCAACCACCTCAGCAATGTTGATACGGTCCCACATGATCGCCTGCATCAGCTGGCGGTTGTACTTCATGGTCGGTGTCTGGCCGGTGTGGAAGCTGTGCGACTTGGCCCAACCCAGGCCGAAGCGGATGCTCAGGGCGCCGATCTTGGCAGCGGCATCCACGGCACCTGGGTCTTCGGTCACGTACAGGCCCGGGATACCGATGTTGCCGGCAACGCGGGTCACTTGCATCAGCGAGTTCAGCACGGTGGCCGGGGCTTCATGCTTGGCGCCTTCATGGCCGTGGCCGCGGGCCTCGAAGCCAACGGCGTCGACGGCACAGTCCACTTCCGGCTCACCGAGAATGTCGATGATCTGCTCGTGCAGCGGGGTGTCCTTGGACAGGTCGACCACTTCGAAGCCCTGCGACTTGGCGTGCGCCAGACGGGCTTGGTTGAGGTCGCCGACGATCACGCAGGCAGCGCCCAGCAGGCGGGCAGACGCAGCAGCGGCCAGGCCGACCGGGCCGGCGCCCGCGACGTAAACGGTGCTGCCTGGGCCTACGCCCGCCGTCACTGCGCCGTGGTAGCCGGTGGGCAGAATGTCGGACAGGCAGGTCAGGTCACGGATTTTTTCCATGGCCTTGTCGCGGTCCGGTAGTTTCAGCAGGTTGAAGTCGGCATAAGGCACCAGCACGTACTCGGCCTGGCCACCGGTCCAGTCGCCCATGTCGACGTAGCCGTAGGCACCGCCGGCGCGGGCCGGGTTTACAGTGAGGCAGACGCCGGTGTGCATTTCTTTGCAGGAGCGGCAGCGGCCGCAGGCGACGTTGAACGGTACCGACACCAGGTCGCCTTTTTTAAGGCGTTCGACATCACGCCCCAACTCGACAATTTCACCGGTGATTTCGTGGCCCAGAACCAGGCCGACCTGGGCAGTGGTGCGGCCGCGGACCATGTGCTGGTCGGAGCCGCAGATGTTGGTGGAGACCACCTTGAGAATGACGCCGTGTTCGATCTTCTTGCCGCGCGGGTCCTGCATTTTCGGGTAGTCGATCTTCTGCACCTCGACCTTGCCGGCGCCGAGATACACCACTCCACGATTGCCAGACATGCTCTTACCTCGCTTGATTTTTATTTATGCAGCGTTGGTTGAAGCGCCGCCATCCATGGGCGGCATGTGTTACTGGGATGAGGGGAATTGTGGGCCTGATACGGCGGTTTGCACTGACTGGAAACGACAGGGAGATGCCTTTTAACGGCAGGGAAAATTTGCTGAGCCCATTCGCGGGACAAGCCCGCTCCCACAGGTACAGCGCCGCCTTTGAAAGCGGCGCTGTACCTGTGGGAGCGGGCTTGTCCCGCGAAGAGGCCCTTACAGGCGTCAGAGAACGACAGTCCTGTTGGCGTTAAGGAACACCCGCCGCTCAATGTGATACCCCACAGCGCGCGCCAGGGTCAGGCATTCGATATCCCGCCCCTTGGCAATCAGGTCTTCCGGGTAATGGCTGTGGTCCACCACCTCGACCCCCTGCGCAATGATCGGCCCTTCATCGAGATCGTTGTTGATGTAGTGCGCGGTCGCGCCCACCATCTTTACGCCCTTGTTGTACGCCTGGTGATAAGGCTTGGCGCCTTTGAACCCCGGCAACAACGAGTGGTGAATGTTGATCGCCCAGCCGTCCAGGCGCCGACACAGCTCGGGCGACAGCACCTGCATGTAGCGGGCAAGGATGACCAGTTCCGCGCCAGTCTCTTCGATCACCTGCAGCACCTTGCGCTCTTGCCCCGCCTTGTCGTTGGGGTCGAGTGCAAAGTGGTAGTAAGGAATCTTGTGCCAATGCGCCAGCGGTTCGAGGTCTGGGTGGTTGGACACCACTGCGACCACGTCCATGCCCAGTTGGCCAATACGCTGGCGATACAACAGGTCGTTCAGGCAGTGGTCAGCCTTGGACACCATGATCACCACCTTGGGGCGGTGATTAGGCGCGGTCAGCTCGAAGGCCATGCCGAACGCTTCGCTACGTTCAGCGAGGCCGGCACGGAAGCCCGCCTCGTCAAAATCGTCCGGCTGGCGGAATTCGACGCGAATGAAGAAGCGCCCCGACTGCCGGTCATCGAAGGAGTGGTGCTCCGTGACGTAGCAGCGCTGCTCGTAGAGGAAACGCGTCACCACGTCGACGGTACCGAGCATGCTCGGGCAGTCGGCGGTGAGAATCCAGGTATCCGGTGCCCGACTCATGTGCGGCTCTCCTTAGGCTTCGATGCTCAGGCCGTATTCGGCCGATGCGTCTTGCAGCCACAGCCACCAGTAATCGGCGAAGCTGCGGCGAATCACCAGTTCCCAGGTGTCTTCGGCGGTGCGGCGGATCACCAGTTGCGACTTGGCGAACACCGTACCGACGGCCTTGCCCACCGGGAAGTTGTTTGGGTGAACATCATAGCTGGTGGACTTCATCAGCACTTCGCGCACGTGCGGGCCGCGCAGTTCCAGCAGGCTCTGCCCGCCGCTGACGTTGACCACCTGGATGTGCAGCTCGTCGAGGGCCGCGCGCAGTTTTTGCTCGATGGCAAACTCCTGGCCGCCCGGGACGATCAGCAGCCACTCGTCGGGGCCCATCCACTGCAGCGACATGTCGCTGTTGGCGACCACGGTCAGGGCCACCGGCAGCTCCAGGCCCAGGGCCTTGTGCACGCCTGCGGCAAAGGCCGGGTCATGGCCGTCGCCACGCAGGGTCAGGTGGCCGAGGAATTTTTTCTCACGCAGGGTCACGCCTGCGTTCTTGCGGCCCTTGCCAACCAGGCTGGCCAGGTCGGCATGGTGCAGCGGCGACTGGGCCTTGGCGTCGGCGCCGGGGTTTTGCTGGAAGACGTTGATAGCGCTCATTTCTTACCTGCCTTGAATTCTGTTGTCCGTAAGACCGAAGGTCAGACGCAATGCCCGAATGCGAGTGGTGGTCTGTGGGAGCGGGCTTGTCCCGCGAAGTGGGCGGCATGGCCACCATTGCATTCGCGGGGCAAGCCCGCTCCCACAGGGCTTGCATTTCAAGCGGAGCTATCCATGGGCCTTAAACGTTCTGCCGCTCACCCTTCGGATCGAAGAACACCGAAGACACGATTTCCGCCTCGATCACGCTGCCGTCAGCCTGCGGCGAGTACACCCGCTCGCCCATGCGCTTAAGGCCGCCTTTGACCACACCCATGGCGAACGAATACCCCAGGGAGTTGGCCGCGTAGCTGGAGGTGACGTGGCCAACCATGTCCATCGGGATCGGTTGCTTGGGGTCGAACACCAGTTGCGCGCCTTCTGGCAGCCACTGGGTCGGGTCCACCGGCTTGAGGCCGACCAGCTGCTTGCGGTTGTCGCGCAGGCAGTCTTCGCGGTTCATGCCACGCAGGCCGATCCACGAGAATGGCTTGTTGCGGCCCACGCACCAGCTCATGTTCAGGTCGTCTGGGTTCATCGAGCCGTCAGTGTCCTGGCCGACGATGATGAAGCCCTTCTCGGCACGCAGCACGTGCATGGTCTCGGTGCCATACGGGGTCAGGTTGTATTGCTTGCCCGCCTCGATGATCTTTTCCAGCACGCCCATGGCGTAGTTGGCCTGCACGTTCACTTCGTACGACAGCTCACCGGTGAACGAGATGCGGAACACGCGGGCCGGTACGCCGGCGACAGTGCCTTCCTTCCAGGTCATGAACGGGAAGGCGTCCTTGTCCAGGTCGATGTCGTCGGTCAGCGCGCTCAGCAGCTTGCGGCTGTTGGGGCCGGACAGGGTCATGGTCGCCCAGTGGTCGGTGACCGAGGTGAAGTACACCTTCATCTCTGGCCATTCGGTCTGGTGGTACAGCTCCAGCCACTGCAGCACGCGTGCGGCGCCGCCGGTGGTGGTGGTCATGTAGAAGTGGTTGTCGCCAACGCAGGCGGTCACGCCGTCGTCGAAGACCATGCCGTCTTCTTTGCACATCAGGCCGTAGCGAGCCTTGCCCACGTCGAGCTTGGTCCAGGCGTTGCTGTAGATGCGGTTGAGGAACTCACGTGCGTCCGGGCCCTGGATGTCGATCTTGCCCAGGGTCGAGGCGTCGAGCAGGCCGACGCTGTCACGCACGGCCTTGCACTCGCGGGCCACGGCGGCGTGGATGTCTTCACCGGCTTTGGGGAAGTACCACGGGCGTTTCCACTGGCCAACGTCTTCGAACTCGGCGCCGTTCTTCACGTGCCAGCCATGCAGGGCGGTGAAGCGTACAGGTTCGAACAGGTGGCCACAGTGACGGCCCGCTACCGCACCGAAGGTGACCGGCGTGTAGTTGGGGCGGAACATGGTGGTGCCCATTTCCGGGATGGTGATGCCGATCGAACGGGCGGCGATGGCCAGGCCGTTGATGTTGCCCAGTTTGCCCTGGTCGGTACCGAAGCCCAGCGCGGTGTAGCGCTTGACGTGTTCGACCGACTCGAAGCCTTCACGGGTGGCCAGCTCGATACCGGCAGCGGTCACGTCGTTCTGTTGGTCGACGAACTGCTTAGGCCCTTTGCTGCCCTTGTCGTGCGGCACCTGGAACAGGGCCACGGTGGCCTCCTCCTTGCGTGCCACGGTTTTCGGCAAGGTGCCGGTGGTGGCCTTGAAGCCGGCTTCGGTGGCTGCGCGAGCGCCGCCTTCAAAGCCGTCGGCAATCACATCGCCCAGGGCGTAGACACCATGGATGCCGCCGACGCAAACGCGTTTTTGCGGTGCATCGCCCGGCACGAAGCCGAGGATGTCATCGCGCCAGACCGGGCGACCGCCCAGGTGCGACGCCAGGTGGACGATCGGGCTGTAACCGCCGGAGCTGGCGATCAGGTCGCACTCGAGGGTTTCGCCTGGGCTGGTGACTTTGTGGGCCTGCACGTCGATGGCGGCCACGCGGGCGCCGGTCACGTGCTTGCTGCCTTTGGCCTCGACCACGGCGCTGGAAGTGAGGATGCGGATGCCTTTTGCACGCGCTTCTTCAACCAGCGAGCCGCGTGGGTTGTGGCGGGCGTCGGCGATGGCGACCACTTGCAGGCCAGCGTCGTGCCAGTCCAGCGCGGCGCGGTAGGCGTGGTCGTTGTTGGTCGACAGCACCAGCTTGCGGCCCGGGGCCACACCGTAGCGGCGTACGTAGGTGGACACAGCGCCGGCCAGCATGTTGCCCGGCACGTCATTGTTGCCGTACACCAGCGGGCGCTCGTGGGCGCCAGCGGCCAGTACCACACGGCCGGCACGCACACGGTGCACGCGGTGACGCACCTGGCCGATCGGGGCGCGGTCGCCGAGGTGGTCGGTGAGGCGCTCGTGGATGGTCAGGAAGTTGTGGTCGTGGTAGCCGTTGACCGTGGCACGTGGCAGCAGGGTCACTTCCGGCAGGCTTTCCAGCTCTTTGACCACCGCATTGACCCACTCAGCGGCAGGCTTGCCGTCGAGGGTTTCGCGGGTGTCGAGCAGGCTGCCGCCGAACTCTTCCTGTTCATCGGCGAGGATCACGCGGGCGCCACTGCGGGCAGCAGCCAGGGCGGCGGCCAGGCCAGCAGGGCCGGCACCGACGATCAGCACGTCGCAGTGCTGGTTCATGTAGTCGTAGCTGTCCGGGTCGTTCTGCAGCGGTGCACGGCCAAGGCCGGCCGCTTTACGGATGTACTTCTCGTACGTCATCCAGAACGATTTCGGGTACATGAAGGTTTTGTAGTAGAAGCCCGGCGGCATCATGCTGCCGCCCACCTTGCCAAGGATGCCCATGACGTCGTTGTTGACGTTAGGCCAGCCGTTGGTGCTGGTGGCGACCAGGCCGGCGTACAGCGCCTGCTGGGTGGCACGCACGTTAGGGATCTGGGTGGCTTCGCTGGAGCCGATCTGCAGGATGGCGTTCGGCTCTTCGGTACCGGCGGCGATGATGCCGCGCGGGCGCGAGTACTTGAAGCTGCGGCCGACGATGTCAACGCCGTTGGCCAGCAACGCAGCGGCCAGGCTGTCACCGGCATAACCCTGGTAGGTCTTGCCGTTGAAGGTGAAGTTCAGGACCTTGCTGCGATCGATACGGCCGCCGCTGGCGAGGCGATAGGTCTGGCTCATACTTTTTCCCCTTGGCCTTTGACGGTCGACGGTGCGCTGTTTTGCTTGCCGTTGGCGGTCACCTGCGGCTTCTCGCCAATCTTGTAGGTTTCCAGAATCTCGTAGGTCACGGTGTCGCGGGTGACGTTGAAGTACTGACGGCAGCCGGCAACGTGGTCCCACAGTTCGTGGTGAATACCGCGCGGGTTGTCACGGAAGAACATGTAGGTACCCCACTCCTCGTCGGAGCAGGCGGCAGGGTCCAGCGGGCGGGCGATGTGCGCCTGGCCAGAGGCGTGGAACTCTTCTTCGGAGCGCAGCTCGCCGCAGTGGGGACAGAAAATATGCAACATGACGGTGTCTCCGGTTAGTGGGCGACGGCGGCGGCGCCGTGTTCGTCGATCAGTGCGCCGTTGTAGAAACGGTCCATGGAGAACGGCGCGGCCAGTGGGTGCATCTCGCCTTTGGCCAGGCTGGCAGCGAAGACGTTGCCCGAACCCGGGGTCGCCTTGAAGCCACCGGTACCCCAACCGCAGTTGAAGAACATGTTCTTGACCGGGGTTTTGGAGATGATCGGGCAGGCGTCCGGCGAGGTGTCGACGATGCCGCCCCATTGGCGGTTCATGCGCACGCGCGAGAGGTTGGGGAACATCTCGACGATCGCTTGCAGGGTGTGCTCGATCACCGGGTACGAACCGCGCTGGCCGTAGCCGACCCAACCGTCGATACCGGCGCCGATCACCAGGTCGCCCTTGTCGGACTGGCTGATGTAGCCGTGCACGGCGTTGGACATGATCACGCTGTCGATGATTGGCTTGATCGGCTCGGACACCAGGGCTTGCAGCGGGTGCGATTCCAGCGGCAGGCGGAAGCCGGCCAGTTTGGCCATGTGCCCGGAGTTACCCGCAGTGACCACGCCGACACGCTTGGCGCCGATGAAGCCTTTGTTGGTTTCGACACCGATGACCGCGCCGTTTTCCTTGCGGAAACCGATCACTTCGGTCTGCTGGATCAGGTCCACGCCCAGGGCGTCGGCGGCACGGGCGTAACCCCAGGCCACGGCGTCGTGACGGGCAACGCCACCACGGCGCTGAACGGTCGCGCCGAGGATCGGGTAACGGGTGTTCTTCGAGCAGTCCAGGTACGGGATTTCGGCCGCGACCTGGGCGGTGTTCAGCAGTTCGCCATCGACACCGTTGAGGCGGTTGGCGCTGACGCGGCGCTCGGAGTCACGAATGTCCTGCAAGGTGTGGCACAGGTTGTAGACACCGCGCTGGGAGAACATCACGTTGTAGTTGATGTCCTGGGACAGGCCCTCCCACAGCTTCATGGCGTGCTCGTACAATTGCGCCGATTCGTCCCACAGGTAGTTGGAACGCACGATGGTGGTGTTACGGGCGGTGTTGCCGCCGCCCAGGTAACCCTTCTCGATCACTGCGACGTTGGTGATGCCGTGTTCCTTGGCCAGGTAGTAGGCCGTGGCCAGGCCATGGCCGCCACCGCCAACGATGACCACGTCGTAGACCTTTTTAGGGGTCGGCGTGCGCCACATGCGCTGCCAGTTTTCGTGGTGGCTGAGGGAGTGTTTGAAGAGGCCGAAGCCCGAGTAGCGTTGCATGGTGGTTTACTCCACTCAGCGGTAAACAGGGAAGTCTGCGCACAGCGCCGCGACGTTCTTCGCCACATCGGCTTCGACGTCAGCGTCACCGAGGTTGTCGAGGATGTCGCAGATCCAGCCGGCCAGGGCCACACACTGAGCGACCTTGAAGCCGCGGGTGGTGACGGCCGGGGTGCCGATGCGCAGGCCCGAGGTGACGAACGGCGACTGCGGGTCGTTCGGTACGGCGTTCTTGTTGACGGTGATGTGCGCGCGGCCCAGGGCGGCGTCGGCATCTTTACCAGTGAGGCCCTGGCGGATCAGGCTGACCAGGAACAGGTGGTTGTCAGTGCCGCCGGAAACCACGTCGTAGCCGCGGTCGATGAACACTTGGGCCATGGCCTGGGCGTTTTCGATG